>JAJPYW010000180.1 GCA_021204715.1 Prevotellaceae bacterium | reverse complement strand
AAGGGCGTGCTGGGCTACACCGAGGATTCCGTCGTTTCTTCCGACTTCCTTGGCGATACCCGTACCTCCATCTTCGACGCCAAAGCCGGTATCGCGCTGACCAATACGTTTGTAAAGGTCGTTTCTTGGTACGACAACGAGATTGGTTATTCCAACAAGGTACTCGACCTGATTGCCCACATGGCGTCTGTCAACGCTTGATAGCCCGAGCTGATAAAAGTATAAATAGGCGGCTTCCACGCTGAGGTCGCCTATTTTTTATATATATTGCATTGTTTCGCACTCCTGCCGCAAGGCGGGGCAATCCCTTTGTTCTTATAACATGACACAGACTGTGAACCCTTTCTTCGAGCCCTACAACACCCCGCACGGGACGGTGCCTTTCGACCGCATTGAAAAGGCCTGTTACAAGCCTGCCTTCGAGGAGGGCATGCGCCGCCAGTGTGCCGAAATCGACGCCATTACGGGCAACCCCGAAGCCCCTACGTTCGCCAACACCATCTTGCCTTACGAGCGGTCGGGCGAGTTGCTGCACCGTGTGAGCGCCGTCTTCTCCAACTTGCTCAGCGCCGAGACCGACGACGAGCTGCAGGCGTTGGCCGAGGAGATGATGCCGCGCTTGAGCGGGCATGCCGACAGCATCAGCTTGAACGAGCGGCTCTTCGAGCGGGTGAAATGTGTTTATGAAAGCAGGGAAAAGGAGTCTCTTTCCACCGAGCAATGCAAGTTGTTGGAGGACATCTACAAGGGATTTACCCGCAGCGGGGCCAACCTGCCCGAAGCCGAAAGGGAGCGTTACCGCAGCCTGCGCAAGGAGCTGAGCATGCTCAGCTTGCAGTTCGGCATGCACAACTTGAAGGAGACGAACGCCTATAGCTTGCTCTTGACTGACAAGGAGTCACTCTCAGGCCTGCCCGACAGTATTGTGGCCGCCGCTGCCGAAGCCGCCGCCGCAAAGCAGAAGGAGGGATGGTTGTTCACCCTGCACGCGCCTGTTTACGTGCCTTTCCTGACGTATGCCGACCGGCGCGACTTGCGCCGGCAGCTCTACATGGCTTACCACACCTTGGGCACGGGCGAGGGTGAGAATAGCAACGTGGAGGCGGTAAAGCGCTTGGTGAACCTGCGCTTGGAGCTTGCCCGGTTATTAGGTTACGACAACTATGCCGCCTATACGCTGGAGGAGCGCATGGCCGGGACACCCGGGGCGGTCTATGGCTTGCTTGACAAGCTGATGGAGGCTTATACCCCCGCCGCACGCCGGGAGTATGCCGAGGTGGAGGCGCTGGCGCGTGAGGAGCAGGGCGCCGGCTTCACGCTCATGCCTTGGGACTGGAGCTACTATGCCCAAAAGTTGAAGGAGCGCAAGTTCAACATCGACGACGAGCGGCTGCGTCCCTACTTCGAGTTAAGCCGGGTTGTCCAAGGGGTGTTCGGCTTGGCCGGCCGGCTGTATGGCATCAGCTTCCGCCGTTGCCCGGAGATACCGGTCTACCACAAGGACGTGGAGGCTTACGAGGTGTTCGACCGCGACGGCAGTTTCCTTGCCGTGTTCTACGCCGATTTCCATCCGCGCGAGGGAAAACACGCGGGGGCTTGGATGACTACTTATAAGGAACAGTGGATTTGTGAGGAGACCGGCGAGGACAGCCGCCCGCACGTGTCGGTGGTGATGAACTTCACCAAACCCACGAAAGAGAAACCGGCCTTGCTCACCTTCAGCGAGGTGGAGACCTTCCTGCACGAGTTCGGCCACAGCCTGCACGCCATGTTCGCCCGCACCACGTATGCTTCCTTGAGCGGCACGAACGTCTATTGGGATTTCGTGGAGCTGCCTTCGCAGTTCATGGAGAACTTCGCCGTGCAGAAGGAGTTCCTGCATACTTTCGCGCGGCATTACTTGACGGACGAGCCCCTTCCCGACGAGTGGGTGGACCGCTTGGTGGAGGCCGCCAACTTCAACGTGGCTTACGCTTGTTTGCGGCAGGTGGGCTTTGGCTTGATAGACATGGCGTGGCATACGCGTACCGCGCCTTTCGAGGGCGATGTGCCGGCTTACGAAAAGGAGGCGATGGCGCCCGTGCAGCTTTTCCCCTTGGTGGAGGGCACCTGCATGAGCACCCAGTTCTCGCACATCTTCGCCGGGGGCTACGCGGCGGGATACTACAGTTACAAGTGGGCCGAGGTGCTCGACGCCGACGCCTTCTCCTTGTTCAAGCAACGGGGCATCTTCAACCGTGAGGTGGCCGACGCTTTCCGCCGGGAGATACTTTCCAAAGGGGGTACGGAGCATCCCATGACGCTGTACAAGCGCTTCCGGGGGCAGGAACCCACCATCGACGCACTCTTGGAGCGGAACGGCGTGAAGCGGCCGTGAGGAACGGGCCGGGAAACGGGAATGGAAAAAGAAAAGATATTATGAAAGGAATGGCAATGAAGAAATCAGGATGTATGGCATATACCGGACGGCGGGGCAGGAGAGGCTGCACTGTGGGCGCGTTGTTGTGCTTGGCGCTGTTGCTCCCGCTCCTTGGGGGTTGCAACAACAGTGATGACGTGGAACTGATTTTCAACGGAAAGTCATGGAAACTGGCCCGCCTTACCGACGACGGCAGTGCCGACGCCTTCTATGACGGGTTGTGGAGCACCGACGCGCAACGGCAGAGCAGCATCGAGGCGCTCTCGCAGTCGGGCTACTTCACGGTGCAGACCACCTGCACCAACGAGGACGGCACGTTGACGGGCACGCTCAGCGCGCATGCCATTACGGGCTCTATCAGCAACGCTGTCCTGACGGTGGACGCGTCCACCCGCAAGCTTTCTATCGACGGAACCATATCGGGCTCGGAGAGCGATCCCTTGGGCATCGCCTTCTTGGAAGGGTTGCAAGGGGTGTACAAGTACGAGGGCGACACGCACAACTTGACGCTCTATTATAAGAATGGAAGCAAGACACGCGTCATAGGCCTTGTGGCCCGGTAACGGCGGGAATCAAACAATGGAGGCGACTTTCGTGGAGACTGCAAAGGAAAGTAAACAGACAGCGTTGGACAAACGCTATATACGCATGGCAAGCATCTGGGCGGAGAACTCCTACTGCATCAGGCGGCAGGTGGGGGCGCTCATCGTCAAGGAGAAGATGATTATCTCCGACGGCTATAACGGCACCCCTTCGGGCTTTGAGAACGTGTGCGAGGACGAGGGGAACGTGACCAAGCCTTACGTGTTGCATGCCGAGGCCAACGCCATCACCAAGATAGCCCGCTCGAACAACAGCAGCGACGGGGCCACGCTCTACGTGACGGCTTCGCCTTGCTTGGAGTGTGCCAAGCTGATTATCCAAGCGGGCATCAAGCGGGTGGTCTATTCCGAGAAATACCGTTTGGAGGACGGTGTGGAACTCTTGAAGCGTGCCGGCATCGAGGTGGTGTTCCTGCCCTTGGAAAAGAAGTGAGGGCGCGCCGCGCGGCCGGTTTTTGTTATTGAATCTAATGTTGGTTGGTTATGAAAGATAAGAATCCGTCCCGTTTCACACCGCTGCTCATAGCCAGTCTCTTGTAAAAATCAGACGCTGCCG
>JAJPYW010000062.1 GCA_021204715.1 Prevotellaceae bacterium | reverse complement strand
AGACACCAACCCGACAGAAGCGCAGAAGGAGGCGGGTAATTACAAAAAAGGGCATGTAAGGGTGGCCGGGTTTGACTTGTCTATCGAGAATCCTGCCGGCTCTGTGAGAAGAGGTACGGATGAGAATGGCAGGAAGTGGGCATCCAAGATGAACAACACGTATGGTTATATCAAGGGGATAGTGGGTGTTGACGGTGACCATGTAGATGTGTTCTTGTCGAATGATATGGACGCTTGGGACAACGAAAACGCCTTTGTCGTGGACCAGTACAACCCGGACGGCACGTTTGACGAGCATAAGGTGATGCTTGGGTTTAATGATTCAAAAGATGCGCTTGCGGCATATCTTTCCAACTATGAGAAGGGATGGGCGGACGGCCGCAGGATTGATATATCGTCTGTGTCGATGAATGACTTTAGGGATTGGGTGAATACTTCAAAGCGCAAGTTGAAGGCGTTTGCCGAGTATAAGGGTGTGGATAGTAAGGTGACGCGCATGTCCGTTGCAGAGCGTGCCGACAGAGCCTCATCGCGCCTTGCCGAGCGTGAGGTAATGGCGGAGCAGGTGGGCAGCCTTGCAGGGAGATTGAACTTGCGGAATGTGGAGGTGCTTACGTCGACGGACAGGCTTCCGGAGGAGTTGATGAACCACAAGGGATTCTATGACCGAAAGACAGGCAAGATAACGGTGGTGGTGCCGAACCATGAGGATGTGGCGGACGTGGAGAAAACGCTGCTGCATGAGGCGGTGGGGCATTATGGGCTAAGGCAGATGTTCGGGAGTGACTTTGACAGCTTCTTGGATAAAGTGTACCGAAACGCCACACGCCAGACGCGCGAAGAGATTGCACGCATGGCTGCCCGGTATGGTTGGGATTTCCCAAGGGCGACGGAGGAGTATCTGGCTTCTTTGGCAGAGGATGTGGATTTTAAGAAAGCCGGGAGTGCTTGGAACAGAATCAAGGGATTTTTCCGGGAGATGTTGAGGAGAATGGGTTTTACCGGTGAGGGAATGAGTGACAACGAGCTTCGCTACGTGCTGTGGAAGAGTTATGACAACTTGCGTGCCGACCGTGGCAGCGTGTTCGCCATGGCAGCCGACATTGCGCAGCAGAGCCGCCTTGAAGTGGGTGGCTATAACACGAAGAACCGCATCTTGGCACGACAGGGAAGCACGGTGGAATATGCACGGCGGATAGTGCGTGACCGCTACGAGGAGCGCATGAAGAAAAACTTTTACCAAACGCGCGAAGCGTTGCAAGACAGCATGGCCAGTCTTGAAGTGGCGATGATGGAGATGTTGGGCGACAAGAAGAAGTCCATCGAGGACATCGACGGGCATGAGAACGCTTACTTGGGCGAGAACCGGCTTTCGAGTGTTAACAAGGCGGAGGCGGACGCTTTCGCGCACTTGCTTTTCAAACCCATGCTGGAGGAGGTGGCGAAGCTGGCACGGAACAAGGCCGAGCGCGAGGAGCTTACCGATTACATGATGGCCAAGCATGGATTGGAACGCAATGTGGTGATGGCGGAGCGTGACGCGAAAGCGGAATATGAGAAGTATAGGGAGAACTCGCCCGGCGGCAAGAAAACCTTGCAGGATTTCATAGCGGAGAAGCGGCAGCGGGATTATGCCGGCCTTACGGCACTTATGGGATATAAGGATAGCGAGGTGGCGGATGCCGAGCGTGCCGCACAGGACGTGGTGGACGCCTACGAGCAAGCGCATGACACGAAAGGGCTTTGGGAGAGGGTGAATGCCGTGAACAAGGCTATTCTTTCCAAGCATTATGAGAGCGGCATGATGGATAAGGAGACTTACGACAGGGTTTCCTCGATGTTCAATTACTACATTCCGCTACGTGGTTTTGACGAGACGACGAGCCGGGAGGCGTATGCCTACCTTGACAGCAAAGGCACGGCGTTTACCGCTCCTGTAAGGCGTGCGGAGGGGAGAAAGTCGAAAGCGGACGACCCGTTTGCCAACATGATGGGCATGTCTGAGAGTGCCATAGCGCAAGGCAACCGCAACGCGTTGGTAAAGCAGCGTTTCCTTAACTTCGTGCTGAACCACCCCAGTGACTTGATAAGCCTTGGGGAGGTTTGGGTGAAGTATGACGAGGCTGCGGACGAGTGGAGGTTGCAAACCCCGGAGATTGAACCTACGGACACGCCGGCAGAGGTGGAGCGGAAAACCAAGGAGTTTGAAGAGAAGATGCGTGCTTTGCAGGAAGCGGAACCGGAGAAGTACAGGCATGGCGAGGATGCCATGGACGTGCCTTTCCGCGTGGTGAGCGAGCGCGACCTGAAAGAGCATCAAGTGGTGGTGAAACAGGCCGGCAGGACGTATATATTGACGGTGAACGGCAACCCGCGGTTAGCACAGGCGTTGAACGGCAAGACGAACCCGGACAATGACGTGAACGGTGCCATCGGTGCCTTGGTGAGGGTGGCGGAAAGGGTGAACCGCAGGCTTTCATCGGTCTACACGACGCGCAACCCGGACTTCATCGTGACGAACTTCTTGCGTGACATGGTTTACGCCAACTCCATCGTGTGGGTGAAAGAGAACCCGAACTACGCGCTTCGCTTCCACCGCAACGTGTTGCGGTGCAACCCGGTGAACATGGAGCGGTTGCTTGTGAAACACCGAGGCGGCACGCTGGATATGAACAACGACATGGAGCGGCAATTCCATGACTTTATTATGAACGGCGGGGAGACGGGCTATACCGTTGTACGCGATACGGACAAAAGGAAGAGTGACATTGCACGTGAACTGAAAAAGGCGGGTGCAGCGACCTTGCCCGGTGAGATGTTGAAAGCCTACACCTTGATAGGGGAGCGGATGGACGAACTGAACCGTGCCATAGAGCTTTCGGGACGTTTTGCGGCGTTTATCACTTCCAGGGAGATGGGCCGCTCGATGGACCGCTCCATATACGATGCCAAGGA
This sequence comes from Prevotellaceae bacterium, assembly GCA_021204715.1. Classification (GTDB taxonomy): domain Bacteria; phylum Bacteroidota; class Bacteroidia; order Bacteroidales; family Bacteroidaceae; genus Bacteroides. Next base: position 638 of record JAJPYW010000062.1, on the reverse strand, counting down.
GATTACCGTGAACTTCAACAAAAAGGGTGCCGGCTCGAAGTTCATGGGTACCGAGGGGCAGACAAAGCCGGGCAATGCGGCGGCGTTTACTTCGGGATTGGGACGCACGGCCTACGTGTTTTGGAACGCTTCCGTACAAGGTATAACCAATCTTGGAAAGCAGTTTGCAGGACACCCTGCCAAGGCTTTGACGCTTGCCGGCACGTTCTTCACGTGGGGTTTCGTGCAAGCCATGCTGGGTGCCTTGGGAGGCGGAGACGGGGATGATGATGATAAGGAGGAGGACGCCGACAAAAGTGCTTACTTCAACATGCCGGAATATACGAGGCGAAGCAATATCATGGTGCGTGCGGGCAAGTCGTGGGTGTCTATTCCCATATCGCAGGAGTTGCATGCTTTCCATGGCATAGGGGAGTTGCTTGGGTCGATAGCTTTCGGCAAGGAACGCTTGACGGGCGGTGAGATTGCGGAAGCCGTCGCCGAGCAGCTTTCTCAGCCGCTGCCTGTGGACTTCCTTGAAGGCGGCCATCTGAGCTGGAAGAGCTGGATGCCGACTACCATTAAACCGGTTTTTGAGGCGGGTACCAACGAGGGGTGGACGGGAATGCCCATCTACAAGAAGAGTGATTTCAACAAGC
>JAJPYW010000088.1 GCA_021204715.1 Prevotellaceae bacterium | reverse complement strand
ATCTACACCATCGGCATGCGCGGCGTGCACGACGGGCCCATGCAAGGCGTCAGCACCATGGAAGAGCACCAAGCGGTCATGACGCAGGTGCTGCGCGGCCAGCGGGAACTCTTGCGCCGGTACGTCAACCCCGACGTCACCGCCGTGCCGCAGGTATTCATCCCTTATAAAGAGGTGCTCGACCTGTACCATGCCGGGCTCGACGTGCCCGACGACGTGACGCTGATGTGGACCGACGACAACTACGGCTACATACAGCACTTCCCCACTGCCCAAGAGCGAGCGCGCGCCGGCGGCAACGGCATCTACTACCATGTCTCTTATTGGGGGCGGCCGCACGACTACTTGTGGTTAGGCACCTTCTCTCCCTATTTGCTCTATCAGCAAATGAAGGCGGGCTACGACAACGGCATCCGCCGGATGTGGATACTGAACGTGGGCGACATCAAGCCGGCCGAGTACCAGATTCAGCTCTTCATGGACATGGCTTGGGATATGGAGAAAATAGCCGCCAAAGGGGTGACGGCCCACTTGCAAGGCTTCTTGCAGAACGCCTTCGGAAACGGTGCCGCCGAGCTGCTTTTGCCGTTGATGCAGGCGCATTACCGCTTGGCCTACATCCACAAACCCGAGTTCATGGGGAACACGCAGACCGAGGTCCCGGGCACAAGTCCTTGGCGCGCCGTGCACGATTTGCCTTGGAGCGAAGGCTATATTCAGCAGCGGTTGGCTGATTACAACGCGCTTTCCGACAAAGTGGAAAGCGTCGCGGCGTCTATACCCGATGCTTTGCAGGACGCCTACTTGCAGTTGGTGAAGTATCCCGTGCAGGCTGCCGGGCAGATGAACCGCAAGCTGCTCTGTGCCCAGCTTGCCCGCCACGGCTTGGCCGCATGGAGTGCATGCGACGCGGCGTTCGACAGCATCGCCTCCTTGACACGGCTTTACAACACGGGCATCCACAACCAAGGCAAGTGGCTGCGCATGATGGACTTCCAGCCGCGCCGCCTGCCGGTGTTCGAGCCTGTTGTGCACACGGCTTCTTCCTTGCCCATGCCTGCGGAGCGGCCTTGTCTGTACAGGTGGAACGGCACCGAGTGCGCCGCGGGTGCGTTCTCTCCTTGCGAGGGCTTGGGCTATGAAGGCAAGGCTGCCGCCATTGCCGCGGGCAAGGAAGTGGTCTTCGAGTTCTACCATCCTGCCTGCGACTCCATCGAGGTGGAGGTGCAGTTGCTGCCCACGCGTCCCGTCTCGGGTGAACAGTTGCGCTTCCGCATCAGCCTCGACAACGGCCCCGCCCGAACCATGGCTTACGAAACCGTCGGCCGTAGCGAAGAGTGGAAAATCAACGTGCTTTGGAACCGCGCGTTGCGCCGCGCTTCGTTCTCCATAAAGAACAAGAAGCGCCACCGGCTCAGCATTGGGGCTGTAGATGAAGGGGTGGTGTTGGATCAGGTAAGAATCTATCAGAAGGGGGAATAGATGGGCCGACAAAATGTTTTCGTCCTAATCAAAGATTGATTAGGTACGCGAGAAAATGTCGGATGTGACTACATCAGAAAGAATAGCCATGTACGAAAAGAGGGCGTCTCTCTATATGATGCAAGAAAATATCATTTGATGATTTTTACCCAGGAAGCATTGAATTTTATCGCTTTAAGTACATCCTCTTTTCCCAACAGTGGAGGCCGCTTGATTTTAAACTTTACCGCATTTTCAGGAATCGTGGTGTGAATTGTAAACTGTGATCCATGTGGTTGCCAAGTGAAACAAGTTTCACCAGTTTCCCTATGCATCCCTATCAAGTTCCCGTTCCTATTCTCTTTCCAAATATAGTCACTGGTGCGGTAACGGGTAGTATCCTCCTCAAACAAACAATAAGACAAATGGTCGTAGGAACGCACAAGTACTGAAGTACGCACGATGTTGTAATGGTCGTGCGCGATATTGATGCGCTCGTTCCAAATACCAAGCACGGCACGCCCGGTTTCTTGTATGTTCTTATGCGGGTCTGTTATTCCATAGGAATAGTCAGGTGAGCATCGTCCGCTAATCAGTCTGATTTGCTTCGAGGTAAAAGGCTCAGTCACCTTTACCGTTTTCATGGACCAAGCCACGTTGTCAAGCACCACATCGGCTATACCAACCGGAGAATCCAAATGCGTGGCACCGATTACTTCGGCAAACGCATCACCCCAATCAGAACCGCTTATATCTTTCCTACCTACATAAAGTAAATACACAAGATGACCACCAATACCTAATATCACATCCTCAGGTATCTCGTTGGTCAAATAAGGTTCGTTTGTGTGCAATTTACTTCTGTCACGCAACTTTGGGTGTTCCATTGTCTTTTACTCTTAATTATTAAATCTATCTTTCCCGCCACGGCACGAATCATCGGAATGGCAACTGAATTACCCGTTTGCTTCCTTATCTCTCCATACGGGACCACGATTTTGAATGAATCGGGAAAGCCCTGTAAACGCAACAATTCCCGAGAAGAAGGACGGCGAACTCCGTTTACAAGCAGGTAATTATATGAGGCGCCTGTGCGTAATGCACAAGCATGATCCAATACGGAAATATTCCCTGCCTTGTTCTCATGCCAAATGGAAGGGTAAAACAGCTTCTTTCCTTGTGTATTTGCTACCCTTTTTTCTATAATGCGTTCAGATGCAAACAATGTCTTGTCCACATCTTCATCCCGCTCCAATATTTTCGACAAGTCATATTTTTTCTTCGGGAAATCAAAGTTGAAAGCATCACATTCGCACTTGTCCAAGAAGCCGACAATAATGACGCGTTCCCGCTTTTGTGGAAGCCCGAAATCCAATGCATTCAATACGCGCCATTTCAAATGGTAGCCCTGTTTATCTAAAACCTGTAAGATAGTCTCAAATGTACGCCCCTTGTCATGTGTGGTAAGTTGCTTCACATTCTCAAGCAGGATTATAGAGGGATGATGGTAGTCGATTATGCGGGCGATTTCGAAAAACATAGTTCCTCGAGTGTCCAAGAATCCTTGCCTTTTGCCCATAATACTGAATGTTTGACATGGAAATCCAGCCAAAAGTAAATCATGTCTTGGTATAGTTTCCGCAGCTATTCGGGTTATGTCACCAGCTGGTTCATCACCAAAGTTGGCCTTATATGTAATGGAAGCCGACTTGTCCCATTCTGACGAAAACACGCAGTGGTACCCCAACTCATCGAAAGGCAAACGAATACCTCCAATCCCCGCAAATAAATCAATAAACTTTATCATAAGTCGCTTTCCTTCCATATTTAAACTAATTGCAAAGATAAGATATTTATAATCGAAATCAAAACGCATCAAGAGTCAAGTCAGAAAAATAAAACGAACAAAACGGCAATTGAACAGATTCGTTCTACAAAATGTTCAACAGATGGATTTCAATTAATACATCAGTGTATTAACTATCGTTTGTTGGGTTTGTAAGCACTTGGGCGATCGGGATCATTACCGCCTTGCTACCTCCGGGTGGATTCTAACAATTGAACGAGTAACTGAAAAGTTAGGCATGGAGTTAGATTAATTCTATAATAAGACAGTAAGGGGATGGCTATGGGTGTATATT
>JAJPYW010000162.1 GCA_021204715.1 Prevotellaceae bacterium | reverse complement strand
CCGAAACGGCCGATGAACTGGGCCAAGTTGTCCAACTTTTCGGGGTCGGGCAGGTCGTGGATACGGTAGGGAAATACCTTTGCTTTCTTTCCCTTGGGCACCCGGCCTATCTTCTCGGCCACGGTGCGGTTGGCAAGCAGCATGAACTCTTCCACCAACTTGTTGGCGTCTTTTGACTCCTTGAAGTAGACGCTTAACGGCTTGCCGTTTTCGTCTATCTCGAACTTCACTTCATAGCGGTCGAAGTTGATGGCGCCCGCCTTGAAGCGGGCTTCGCGCAGTATCTTGGCCAGCTTGTCAAGCTGCAGAATCTCCGTGTCGTATTCACCCTTGCCGGCCTCGATAACCGCCTGCACCTCTTCGTAGGTGAAGCGGCGGTTGGAGCGTATGACCGTGTGCACGATGCGCGAGCGTTTCACCTCGGCCTTCTCGTTCATCTCGAAGATGACCGAGTAAGTCAGCTTGTCCTCGTCGGGACGCAGGGAGCAGATGTAATTGCACAGGCGCTCGGGCAGCATGGGGATGGTGCGGTCTACCAAATAGACGGAAGTGGCCCGCTTCTCGGCCTCTTTGTCGATGACGCTCCCTTCGGTGACGTAGTGCGACACGTCGGCAATGTGCACGCCCACCTCCCACAAGCCCGCTTTCAAGGGACGTATGGAGAGGGCGTCGTCGAAGTCCTTGGCGTCTTTGGGATCGATGGTAAAGGTGGTCACCGGCCGGAAGTCCTCGCGGCCGGAGAGCTCTTCGGGCGTGATGCCGTCGGGGATGCGTTCCGCCGCCCGTTCCACCACGGCCGGGTACTGGTAAGGCAGGCCGAACTCGGCCAATATGGCGTGCATCTCGGTGGTGTTGTCGCCGCTCTTGCCCAAGATGTCCACCACTTGTCCCACGGGGTTCTTGGCTTTGTCGGGCCACTCCACCACCTTTACAACGGCCTTGTCGCCGTTCTTGCCTCCTTTCAAGTTCTCTTTCGGAATGAAGATATCGTTGGCCAACGTGCGGTTCTCCGTCACCAAGAAAGCATACGACTTCTCCACTTCCAAGGTGCCCACGAAGGTGTCGCACGACCGCTCCAATATCTCTACCACCTCGCCTTCGGCAGCGTGGCCGTGGCGCTTGGCATAGACGGCGATGCGCACCCGGTCGTTGTTCATGGCGTGGGCCGAATTGCGCTCGGCGATGAATATGGGCTCGCCGCCACCGTCGGGAACGAAGGAGTTCTTCCCGTTGCTCTTGCGCTGGAAAGTGCCCGTCAGCTCCACGCCGTGGGTGTTCAGCTTGTATTTGTGCTTGTCCACTTCGGTGATGTAGTCGTCTTCCAACAACTCCGAGAGAATATCCATGCAAAGCATCTTCAAGGGATGGGTGGTGAGGCGCAATTGTTCGAATATGTATTTCAAGGAGAGTACATCGTCCTGCCGGGAATGGAAGAAATCGAGTATCAGCTGGGCCAGTTCCTTCTTGCCCATCCGCTTGCCGGCTTTCTTTTCTTTCTTTTTAGACATAGCTTCGCTTTTTCAGGTTAGTGATGCAAAGTAAACAAATAATTGTTTTCCCCACCCCAACGGGACTTCAAAATATCGCGCTTATTAGAAAATAATGACAAATACCCGGAAAGTAACAGATTATTATAGTATATTTGCAACTCTTTAACGCCCCGAGGCAGGGGAAAAGCAAAGGCAAGCAGAAAGGGAAATGGACTCGATATTGATAACCGGCGCAAGCGGATTCATAGGGAGCTTCCTCGTGGAGGGGGCTTTGGAACGCGGCATGAAGGTATGGGCGGGCGTGCGCCGTACCAGCAGCCGCGCCTACCTCAAGGACAAGCGCGTCCGTTTCTTGGAACTCGACTTCGCGCGCCCCGACATCCTTGCCAAGCAACTCGCCGCACACGCCGCCAAGGAAGGGAAGTTCGACTACATCGTGCACTGTGCCGGCGTGACCAAGTGTGCCGACAAGCGCGACTTCGAGCGGGTGAACTTCACGCAGACCAAGTGCTTCGTAGAGACGCTGCAGGCATTGGAAATGGTGCCCCGGCAATTCGCCTTCATCAGCACGCTCAGTGTGTTCGGCCCGGTGCGGGAGCATGACTTCACCCCCATCAGCGAGGAAGACACGCCCCGGCCCAACACCGCTTACGGCCAAAGCAAGCTGAAAGCGGAAGCTTTCCTGCAGGGCTTGGAGGGCTTTCCTTACGTCATCTACCGCCCCACGGGTGTGTACGGCCCGCGTGAGAAAGACTACTTCCTCATGGCCAAGAGCATCCGGCGGCATGTGGATTTCAGCGTGGGCTTCAGCCGGCAAGACTTGACCTTCGTCTATGTGAAAGACATCGTGCAAGCCGTCTTCTTGGGGATAGAGAAACAAGTGTGCCGCCGCGCCTATTTCCTTTCCGACGGGAAGGTCTATGCGAGCCGCACCTTCTCCGACTTGCTGCGCAAGGAATTGGGCAACCCGCGCGTGCTGCGCCTCACCTGCCCCTTGTGGCTGTTGCGGCTCATCTCCCTGATAGCCGAAGGGGTGGCCAAATGCAAAAAGGGCACCAGCACGCTGAACTCGGACAAATACAACATCATGAAACAACGCAACTGGCAATGCGACATCGCCCCCACCGTCAACGAGCTTGGCTACAGCCCCGCTTACGACTTGGCGCGCGGTGTCAAGGAGGCCGTTGCTTGGTATAAAGAAGAAGGATGGCTTTGAACCTGTTCACACGGATTGAGACACGAAAGGGGCTGTTTGCCGTAGAGAAGGTGTCGTTGGCCTACAACCTGCTCACCTCGCTGTTCATCTTGTGCTTGTTGGGGAAGTTGGACCATCCGCTTAAGATGCTCGTCGACCGCGCGCTCATTGCCGGCATGACGTTCCTGCTCATGTACCTCTACCGGCTGGCTCCCTGCAAGTTCTCGGCCTACGTGCGCATCGCCGTCCAGTTGGCACTGCTCTCTTATTGGTACCCCGACACGTTCGAGTTCAACAGCATTTTCGTCAACTTGGACCACGTGTTCGCCTCGGCCGAGCAATGGATATTCGGCGGCCAGCCGGCCGTCTTGTTCAGCCTGCACTTTCCGCAAATATGGATAAGCGAACCGTTGAACTTGGGGTACTTCTGCTACTATCCCATGATATTCGTGGTGTTCACTTGGTACTTCTTCTCCCGCTTCCGGCAGTTGGAAGAGGTGTCGTCCGTCATTGTCACTTCCTTCTTTCTCTACTACCTTGTCTTCATCTTCGTGCCGGTGACAGGGCCGCAATTCTACTTCCCCGCCATAGGCGAGGAGAATGTAGCCGCCGGCGTATTCCCGTCCATCGGCAACTACTTCCACCTGCACCAAGAGTTGCTGCACGCCCCGGGTTACGAACACGGCTTCTTCTATAACTTGGTGGAGGACACCCAGCAAGTGGGGGAGCGGCCCACAGGGGCGTTCCCCAGTTCACACGTCGGTATAGCCACCATTTTGATGATATTGGCATGGCGTGGAAGCCGGCGGCTCTTCCTTTGCATCCTTCCCTTCTACATCCTGCTGTGCTTCGCCACCGTCTATATACAGGCACACTACCTGATTGACGCCATCGTGGGCTTCCTCACCGCTTTCCTGTTCTACTTCCTT
>JAJPYW010000239.1 GCA_021204715.1 Prevotellaceae bacterium | reverse complement strand
CCACGCGGTCGGCGGCGATGAAGGCGGCTTCGGGCGGACAGAAGGAGTGGAAGCGCACGTGGTTCAGCCCGTAACCGCGGCAGATGCGGAACACCCGTTCCCAACTCTCCACGTCCATGGGGGCGTAGCCTGTGAGGGGGAAGTCGCAGTTCTCCACGGTGCCGCGCAGCATGGTCTTGCGGCCGTTCACGTAGAACCACTTTCCCTTGATCTCGAACTTGCGCATGCCGAACTGCACGGTCTTCGTCTCGGTTCCTTTACTTGAAGTGAGCAGGGCGGTGAGCTTGTAGAGGGCGGGGTTGAACTCGTCCCACAGCAGCATGTCGTCGCCCATGGGCAGTTCTATCTCCGTTTCACTCTTGCCGCCTTTTATTGTTATCGTTTGGCTTACGGCGGGAACGGAGTGGCGCTTGTCTGTGTTGAAGCTCTCGGCCGACAGCTTGACGGTGGCCTGTCCGCTGCCGCATACGGTCACTTTCACACGGGCTGTCTTGTTGTCTGTGTCGGGGTAGACTTGTATGTCGTCTATATAGGTTTGCGGTGTGGTCTCCAAGCAGATGCGCCCCACGATGCCGTTCCAGTTGCCTTGTGTCTGGTCGGTGAGGCTGTGCGAGTCGGGGCCTACGTTGATCTCCTTGATGCGGTTGTCCACACGCACGGCGATGGTGCATTTGCCCGGGTGCAGGTAGCGGGTGATGTCGTACACGTGGGGCACGCAAAGGCTGTTCTGCATGCCCACTTTCTGCCCGTTCACCCACACGGTGGTCTCTATGTGGGGGCGTTCCATGAAGAGCGTTACCCGCTGTCCTTTCCACGAGGAGGGTATCTCCACCTCTTTCTTGTACCATGCCACGCCCACATAGTGGCGGTCGGGGGTAAGGAAGAAGGGAAACTTGACGTTCCCTTCGCGGCGGTATTTCTCCATGTAGGGATTGTAGTAATAGGTGCTGTCGTAGAGGCTGCCAGTCCACTTGGTTTGGGCTGTCACCAAGTCGCCTTTCAGCTTTTCGGGCATGGAGCCGGGCAGGTTCATGGTGTCGTCGCCCGGCATGCTGTTGAACCATTGTTCCGTCACTCCTTTGTCGTCGGTGTCGGTACTGAATTGCCATACGCCCGACAGGTCCATGCTTTCTTGTGCATGCAGTGCCGGCCAGCCGCAACACATCATCCACAGCAGGCAGGCGGTCAATCGCATCGTTCTTTTCATACGTTTTATTAATTTGAATGGATTGTTTCTATACTTTCTCTTGCATTAACAATGTACAAAGATACGTTTTTTTTCATATCTTCGTCTTTTATTGTAACAATCCTTGTGAACAATCTGATGCCTGCCTATAAAAAAAGCGGAACTCCCCCTCATCACTGAGAGAGAGTCCCTAAGATGTGTTTTAAAAGAAAATTATTTAAATGTTGTCGGCAACATCCCACCATAAGCGCTCCCACATGTCATCGTTACCGTTCAGGTACTTGTTGATGGCATCTGTGGATTGCTCTACATTGTACAGTTTGTCGTTGTCACCGTAGCAAAGACGGTAAGGATAAACTGTTACCCCATTGTCCAATTGACCTTGGTAAATAGGCAATATGGGTATATTGAAGCGGCGCCAGTCGGACCATGACTCGACTCCGCAAGTCATGAATCCTGCCAAGAAACGCTGCATGACAATCTGGTCAATGGCCGTGTCGGTGTCCGAAGAGAGTGCAACCTTGTCGGAAGCAATGTAGTCGTCCACTCCCGATACGCCCGTGTGGTATGCGGCTTGGAAGTCGAAGGAGGCGCGGATGCCTGCTTCATAGAGCGACTTGGCGTCGGCAGATATCCAGCCCCTTTCGGCGGCTTCGGCCTCTACCAATAAAGTGCGCGCCGTGGTGATGACACCATACGTGGCTTGTGCCTCGCAATAGCTTGCCGCCACGCTGCAAGCGCCATTGGCGGCTGCAAGGACTACACTGTTCGATTCCAAGCCGAAAGGTATGCCTATGTATGCATCGAAATCTTCGGGGTCGCCGTCAACGGTGCCTCTATAGCCGTCCAACGTGAAGTAGGAGAACATGCGCGGGTCTTGGTACTCTTTCAAGGCGTCCACAATGACTTTGTTGGGCGCGAAGAGCAAGTTGGCTCCGGAATAATTCATGTTGCCTACATAATACATCCACGAATAGTACTCGCTGTTGCTGCTGAAGGTGTAGTGTAGTCCGTCTTCCACATCTGTCATGGCACCGTCGGAGTATGCCTTGGCGAAACGTTCCTTGCCAGTATCGGGCGCTACGTCGGCGAGCTTGATGGCAAGCATCATGCGCAGGGATGCGTTGAACTTCTTCCACTTGGATATGTCTCCGTTGTAAAGTATGTCGGCGTCAGAGAGCGATCCGCTTGTGTCGAACTGGCTGTAAGCCTCTTCCAACTCTTCGTTCAAGCCGGTGTAAATCTCCTCTTGAGAGTCGAACTTGGGTTCCCATATATCCTCACTCTCGCCTTTGAACGCCTCCGAGTAGGGCAGCGGGCCCACGATGTCGGTAAGCATCATGAAGAAGAAGCAACGCAAGGTCTGGGCGGCGGCAATCTGGTTGGCATTGTCGCCGAAGGCGGTCACGGATATTTCGTCTTTCGTGTCCTCGTCGCGGTTCATCTCGATGATGGTGTTCAAGTTCTTGATGACGTAATAGTAATAGGTACCGGTACTGAAGTTGACCGTCGTGGTCATGGCACCGTACTGGTTGTTCTTCGCTTCCGAGAGATAACCGGTGCGCAGTTGCATCCACGGGTCAAAACTGGATGAGTTCATGGTGAACCTGCTTACATACTGTGCCGAGTAGGTGAACAGCATGGAGGTATATGCCACACCCGGCTTGTTGGGGTTGACGTTCAAATCATCGAAATCGCCCATGTTACAGCTCGTGGCCACCATTGCAAGTGCCGCAAAGGCAGCTATCATTGTTTTTATGTGTTTCATATCTCTTTTCTCCTTTTTCTATTATTGCGATTAGAAACCTAATTTAAGCGTGAAACCGAAGGAACGGGTAGAGGCTGCTTGGCCACCTTCTCTCCAATTGTCGCCTGTCTCGGAGGGATCCACATTGGGACATGCTGAATAAATCAACCACGGGTTGTTGGCCACGAAGGAGATGCTGGCATTGGTGATGCCTATCTTCGCCCTGTCGAGCAACGCCTTGGGGAAGTCGTAGGTTACGGAGAGTTCGCGCATCTTCAGGTAGCTGCGGCTGTAAATCCAATGGTCCAAATCATAGTTAGCCAAGTAGTGGTAATATTGGTAGGCGTTTATGTAGGCCTGTACGGGTTTGCCCTCGGTGTCTACACCGTCTACGTAGACACCGCCGCCCTTGCTGACGGGCTCACGTTCGTTCACGCCTTTCGGGTTCAACTTGGTGGTGGATGTGCTGGTACCGGAACATGTGGAAAACATGTTGGTAACGGACAAGAACTTGCCGCCTATCATGAAGTCGAAGTTGGCGGCCACGCTCAAGCCCTTGTAGTGCAGGTTGGTGGAGAAACCGCCCGTCCATTTGGGCTGGTAGTTACCTACCGTTTTTTCTTCACCGGTTTCTCTGACGGGCATATAGCCGCCCCACGATGCGGAAGATGTTTCTTGCAGGACGGGCTTGCCTTCATCGTT
>JAJPYW010000020.1:1428-3664 GCA_021204715.1 Prevotellaceae bacterium | reverse complement strand
CTATGGGGCCGTGGGCTATCGTCTCGTCCGTGAGCACGGCCAGTTCCGTGGCCACGCCTATGCCGTTGTCGGCCCCGAGGGTGGTACCTTTGGCACGCAGCCACTCGCCCACAATCTCCGTTTCAATGGCGTCTTTGGTGAAGTCGTGCGCCACGTCGCCCCGCTTCTCGCACACCATGTCTATGTGCGCCTGCAAGGTTATGGTTTTCTTTCCTTCCATTCCCTTGGTGGCGGGCTTCTTGATGAGCACGTTGCCGGCCTTGTCTACAAGGGTTTCCAAACGGTGGCTCTCGCCGAAGTGTTTCAGGTAAGCCGTCATGCGCTCTTCATGCTTGGAAGGGCGCGGTATTTGGCAAATCTCCTCGAAGTAACGGAAGACGTTTGCCGGTTTCAAGTCTTTCTTTTCCATGACTGTTTATGTTTGCTATGTTATAAAGCCTTTGTGGCTGTGTCTAAACTTGAATATATTCAAAGAAAGCGCTTCGGAGGCCGAAGGCCGACCAAGCCTCCCATATAAGGGGAGGCTTGGAGGGGTGGTCAAGCAATGTCCCCGACGGCGGCTGTGTCTTTTGACACAACCCCGCCTTTAGGTTGTCAGCGTAGCTACAATCAGCCGCCCTTGCCGGGTAAACATAGCCTGTTTCTTTGCTAAATATAGTTAAATAGACTGACTATGTGAAGCGTAGTTCTCTTTTTTTAGCGCAAAAAGGGCGCTTAATTCTGCCAAAGCCCTATATTTGCACCCAAAAAGGAGATTACGCGCAGTATCCCCCGCAGGTGGCGCGCGCAGTCGCTTATCGCGTAACAAAAGTAGTTGAAATGATTGAGACTGTTTTGATAACTTTGTTAATAGTTGCTATTTGCCTGCTATTATTGGGGTTCAAGGTATTCTTCGTGAAGGGGGGCAGCTTCCCCAACGGGCATGTGAGCGGCAACCGCGCGTTGCGCGACCGGGGCATAGGTTGTGTGCAGCAGCAAGACCGCGAGGCGCGCCAAAAGCCCCGTTTCTCATTGGATGATTAAGCTGTGTCTCTATTGTCGTCGAATTAATAACTGTAACATTTATACTATCATTATGAAGAGATTTTTCTACGTTGTAAACGGTTTGGCCATGCTTGCCTTTGTGGTGTTGTTTTCGCAGTGCGCAGGAGGTGCAGGCAATCAAGCAACCAACGCTCCCGCGCCGCAGGCAGCCACATTGTCGGGTATCAAGGTGGCATACGTGGAGATAGATACGTTGCTGGCTAAATACAACTATTATGTGGACTTGACCGAGGCGATGATCAAGAAGAGTGAAAACGTGCGCCTCACGTTGAACCAAAAGGCTACCGACTTGGATAAACAGAAGCAGGAGTTCCAGACGAAATACCAAAACAACGCCTACCTGACGCCCGAGCGCGCCCAGCAGGAGTACAACCGCATCGCCAAGTTAGACCAAGACTTGCAGGACCTGAGCAACAAGTTGCAAGCCGAGCTCATGAGCGAGAACGAGAAGAACAACCTGCAACTGCGCGACTCCATCAACGCTTTCCTGAAGGAGTACAACAAGACGAAAGGCTACAGCTTCATCCTGAGCAACACCGGCTTCGACAACTTGCTTTTTGCCGACAGCGTGTACAACATCACCAACGAGATTGTGGAAGGATTGAACGCGCGCTACTCTCCCGCAAAGAAATAAGCGTGTGGTGAAGTAGGGGCTTGACAAGGGAAGAGGGCATGGCCATTCTCTTGAAGATTGCATTGCCTCCCTGCCGATGAATAAGTAGCGTTACCTATATCAAAACAGAAGCGGGTGTTGCGTCCGTCGCGGACGCAACACCCGCTTTTTATATCCTGACCGCTGTTATTCTTAGGTTGAATCGAATCGCTTCCACTCGTCCAATCGAATCGCTTCCACTCGCCCAATCGAAGCGCTTCCACTCATTGTATCGAAGCGCTTCCACTCACCCAATCGAAGCGCTTCGATAGATACCATCAATGCAGTCGTTGCAAACGCATCATAATAGTCGATAGAAAACAAGCAATACATTCGTTGAAATATCATCAATGCTTTTCTTAGGGTGTATGAACTCGAGTTTATAACACCTACAAATTCGAGTTTGTAGATCTGCGGAAACCATTCCGTAGAATTGCGGAATGGGATGACTGCTTTGCCCTGAGTGCAGCGCATAAAGCGAAGGGAGCGTGCCGCCGGCACGCTCCCTTCGCTGTTTATATGTTTCCTGCTCTCTTTTAC
>JAJPYW010000020.1:0-1328 GCA_021204715.1 Prevotellaceae bacterium | reverse complement strand
TTTTACGCAAAACTTATAGGCAGGTTCCTATAACCTTGCTTCCTTTTACCCCATGTATACAAGCAAGCCTTTCTTTATCACACTTGCCCGCCTTTCACAGCCTTCGGGCAAGCCTTGATTACCTACTGTTCCGCGCTAATCCTCTTTCTTTAGCGTGAAGCCCACCATCATGCCGTCGTAGGAGCTGGCGATGGAGCTCACCGCACTCAAGATGTTGCTGTTGGTAAGGCCGGTGATGGTAGAGACAAGCGTCAAGATCTTGTCGGCGTCAAACAGCAGGTCCATCGACGAAGCGCTGTAGTTCATCGTGGCGTTCAGCGTGAGAATCTTGGCAATCTTCAATGTCACCTTCTTGTCGTCGCTGTTGTAGGAGTAGGTGCCGCTCAGTTTTTTTGAGCTCACCTTGGTGGTGAAGGTGCTGTCGGCACTGAACGTGAAGCTCAGCGTGCCTTCGCTGATGCCGGCTTTCTCCAACTCTTCGTTGAGCTTCTTCTCGGCTGCCGAGGCCGCTACCTTGCCGCCGGCTTTCTGCAGGAAACTGTCCGATTCAAAATCGATGGCGCAACTGGAATAGCTCCACGTGCCTTCCATCATGATGCTGTCGGTCTTGTTGGTGACGGCGCTCACCACTTTACTTACCAAGTCTTTCAAGGACGTCTGGGCGTGCGCCCCGGTGGTGCCCGTCAAGAGGGCGGCTGCAAACAGAATTAAATAAAGTGCTTTTTTCATCTTGCGATAGTTTTAATGGTTACTTTTATGGTGTTTGATTGATATGCTTTCCGGTATCACTTCTTGCCGTTTACTTCATTGTTCACGCCTTTGATGTATTTGAGCAACTCCTCGCGTCCGGTCTGGTCCATGGCCGAGGTGACGAAGTAGGGAGGCAGTTCTTCCCACTGCTCTTTGAGTTTCTCCAAGTAGTTCTGGATGTTGACGCTTAGCTTGCCCGAACCCAACTTGTCGGCCTTGGTGAATACAATGGCGAAGGGCACGCCGTGCCCGCCCAACCACGCTATGAAGGCCAAGTCGATGGCTTGCGGCTCCAAGCGGCTGTCCACGAGCACGAAGAGGCACGTCATCTGCTCCCGCCTGAGGATGTAGCTTTGGATAATCTGCTCTATGGCCTGCTTGCTTCCTTTGGCGCGCTTGGCATAGCCGTAGCCGGGCAGGTCGACGATGTACCAGCTCTTGTTGATGAGGAAGTGGTTGATGAGGAGCGTCTTGCCCGGTGTGGCAGACGTCATGGCAAGCTTGCGGCGCCCCGTGAGCATGTTGATGAGGCTCGACTTGCCCACGTTGGAGCGGCCTATGAAGGCGTATTCGGGCAG
>JAJPYW010000152.1 GCA_021204715.1 Prevotellaceae bacterium | reverse complement strand
TCTCCATCTTTCTTGTGCGGCATATCACAAAGGGGTTGCCGTTGATAAGGCCGGAATGGGAATAGATGACCGAGCGTTCTTGGTTGAAGGTGTCGTCCCAATGGTAAACTGCTTTGAGGTCGGCCAAGCGCTGGGTGGTGAAGTAGGGGTCGAATTCCAACCGGGGCACGGTTTTGGACATCATGCGGGTGAGCACGTCCCAATCGTACAGGCAATTGAGCGGAGCCATCTGTTCCCACGCCTCTTTTTTAAGTTGGTCTGCTGTGTCGCTGAGCGTGTCGCGCTCTTTCTTCAACGTCTTCAACCGGGGATGCACGCCCGTGAAAAGATAGATGACGGTCAGCAACACCGCTCCTGCAATCAGCATAAGGGAACGCGCCTGCAACGCTTCATGGGAGACGATGATATAGATGACGCCGCCCGCCGCGCCGAGCCACAACAGCGCGCACCATGCCCTCCAACGGCCGATGCGCGCGCCTGTGGAAGTGAGGTCTTTCTCGGTGGTGTAGATATGCCGGCAAGTCTCGTGGTTGGCCTCCACGTCGACCTGCGCTTCCGCGGCCAATTCTGAGAAGGTGGCTTCGGCTACCTGCTTGAAGCGGTCGCGGAATACATGGACATACTCGGTGAGCGGGTCGTAAATGTCTTTCAAGGCAATCTTCTACTTAGAAAAACTTGCTTCTCGCCATCTCGCGCGTTTCAGCCGAAGCGGTAAATGGAATGCGTGTGGTGTAGCCTTGACGGGCGGCCACAATCATCTTGGTGGGCCAGGCAAAGATGTCGGTGTTCCATTGGGTGACACGGCTGTTGTAGACGGTGCGCGCGGCTGTGATCTCGCGTTGCAGGTAGTTGTTCTGCTGCATGGCGTCGGCAATGGCGTTGTGGGCTTTCAGCTCGGGATATGCCTCTACCTGCGGGAACAAACGGCCGAAAGCCCTGTTGACTTGTTGGTTGACCTCGCTTCTGTTCTCGTCGTTCACCGAGCCGCCGCGCAGCGCGGCCACGGCTTTCATCACGTCCTTGTCCAAGTCGATGGCGCGCTCTACAAGCCCCACGACATTCTGCAGGATTTGCTCCCGCTGTTCCAAGTAGTTGTCGATGTTGGAAGCTTCTGCCTGAATGCGCTGCTCCAATTGCCTGAAGTAGTTGCGGGCGGAAATCTTCATGAAGATGAAAACCACGCCGGGCAAGATGCCCGCCACGCAACCCACCACGCCTGTCAACAAGGGGTACTCGAGGGTGGCGCCCATGATGCATACATACAACAGCACCAACACGGGGATGGTTATCCACAGCGCTATTTCAAAAAGGGTGGAACCGAAGCCAATTTCAACCGGCAACTGACGGTCGATTACATGTACGTCGCGGCCTTGCTCGTTTACAGGCCCTGTCACTTCATCCAATAAATTTGCCATACTGTTCTTGTGCTAAATGATAACGGTTACAAATGTACCAAGTTTATCTGTAAATAACATACTTTCTATGGGGATTTTATGGCATAATATACTTTTTCGACAAAAGACGTGCAAGGAGATGGCGGCGGCGCGGGCCAAGGTCAGGGTGAGCAATGTTTGTATCTCTTACCTGCCACTTTTTACCGTCAATTTCGATGGTGAAAAACGTCGCGGAAATTAGTTGCTTGCAAAAGTAATTTCGGTAGCATAAAAATGTGCGGAAATTGAATTTAACCCTTTAGTGGTATCATACTTTACGGGTATCGTGACGGTATCGTATATTTACAAACCCATATCGCACTATTTTATTTTAAAAACAAGCTATTGTTTTTTCATGGATTATAGGCTTATATCTGACTCACGTTATATGAGGTGAACTCTACACTACGGTTAGCGGACAACTGCCTGGACATCTATGCCATGAGCTTGTTCCAAAAAAGTAAAATTTTTCTCGTGCCGGTCGCCCCGATATTTGGCTGCGGTACGATTGAACTTACTTCGATTGTCAATTTATGAAAACGTATTTGTATAGAAAGAGAAGGCATCTGAATTTTAAACAGACGCAGAGCCGGGAATTCAAGTACGTGCGTTCGCAATGCTTCTGCAACTAACTAAGTTCCAATATTCTCAAATAATTATTGCTGTTTTCAACGAGGCAGGAATGATTATGAAATATTACATATAGATTATTGAGAATTTTAACAAAAAAGGTTGGGAATTAAGAATAGTTTAGTTTATATTTTCAACGTTGAGTTTGAACGGTCAGGGTAAGTATTTTTTTGTGTATGTTGATTGTCTGATTTTAATTGAAACTAACCCTAAACTAACTGCAGATTTCCTTAGATTATACTTTCTGCACTTGCCAAACGATGACCAGAAGCGTGTGATGTGCAGACGTGGGGGCGTTTTACGGTTTCACCCTACGGAAGCGAAACCAATAAGAACCATTATAATATGAATAAAGTTGTTTATTACTCAGTGTTTTTAGTGTTTGGAGCCGCCATGCTCAGTGTGGTGGCCTGTTCCCACAATGATCTTGATGAAAGGATTGTCGAGAGTACGTCAACTCTAGAAGTCTACGGCGGAATCAACGCCCTGACCAGAGCCGTT
Source organism: Prevotellaceae bacterium (assembly GCA_021204715.1). GTDB lineage: Bacteria > Bacteroidota > Bacteroidia > Bacteroidales > Bacteroidaceae > Bacteroides. The sequence continues at coordinate 1,104 of JAJPYW010000152.1, read as the reverse complement.
GACCAGACTTGGTCGGTGGGCGACCAAATTGGAGTCATGGGAGGAGACTACCTCAACGCCTGCTATGTTTTGGACGAAACAGAGGCCACTAACGTCGGCCATTTCTCAGCCGCCGAAGACCATACCATCTATGTGGGCGGATCCGGGGCCATCAATTTCACGGCCTACAGCCCTTATCAGACGTCAAATGGCGCGTTCGTCTATCCCGGTCAGAAGGTGGACGGCGTAGTCACCGTCTCAACCGCAAGCCAGAGCAGTGTTGAAGATCAGGAGGCCATTGACTTCCTCTACGCATCAGCCCAGAGCGCGAGCTCGGACAGTCCGAGAGTGAATTTCACCTTTACCCATCAAATGGCCAAGCTCGTCCTTAAAGTCGTTTACGGCGAGGGCCTTTCCGCCGCCATCCTCCAGTACGATGACAACGAGTTCGTGCTTGGAGGACTGATTCACGGCGGCACCTTCGACGTGACGGACGGAACGACTAATACTGAAGGAACGGCCACGGACAGCTGGGATCTCAACTCCTGTTCTGTGAAGGAGGACATTGATGACGGCGTGCAGTTCACTGCCATCATCCTCCCGCAGAATCCGTCTCTTGCCATTACGGTAAAGGTCAACGACGAGGAGTTCGACGAGACGGCTCTTCCCGTTCCCGACGGAGGCTTCACCGCGGGCAAAGCTTACACCTACCCCGTCACGATCAATGAGAACGGCCTGATTGTGGGCACTGCCGACGAAGGCTGTATAATCACCGCATGGGACGAACTCGGCGGCGACGAAGACGAGGACTATCAGGTGAGCATCGGCGGCAACTGATGCCCCCCCAAGTCTGCTTTACGAATCCATTTAAACCGGCATAAATGCGCAGTATTCCCCTGTTATGGACGCTTCCGGCACTTGTGTTGGCCGCTTGCGCCGAGACTATGACTGATGTGGATCCCGCCGTAACAGGCAGTGTAGAGTTGCAAGTGACGGCCGGCGTTTCCACAAGGTCGACCGACTCCGGTTGGGACGCCGATGTAATCGGCATCCGGACGGTGTCGGTGTCGGAAGGCTCGACGAGCACCATGGTCGCGGACTATGCCAACGTGGCATACGCGACCG
>JAJPYW010000130.1 GCA_021204715.1 Prevotellaceae bacterium | reverse complement strand
ACGCCTACATGGGGCTCAGCCCCACCATGCGCATGTTCGGCACGGCCATCAACTACGGCTTCGGCGACGTGGAAGAGACGGGCATCCTGATAGCCGTGGACGAGATATTGGCCGAAAAGCGCATCCGCCACATCCAGTCGTTCATCCGCAAAGAGTGCGAGGCGGCCAAATGACCTGCCTCCAAAGAACAACACCCCGCACGCGGCCGCCACGTTCCGCGCGCGGCTTCACGCCCCTGCAATCCTTCAGGTGAATGAGACACTACAAGCCCCCTCTTCCCCTTGGCCGTTTTTATTCATTATATCTCTCATATAGGGTGAATGAAACACTATAAACCCCTCTTTCTCTTGGGACTGCCCATCATCATCGGGCAAGTGGGCAACATCCTGATAGGATTTGCCGACACCCTCATGATAGGCCACCACAGCACCGAAGAGTTGGGCGCCGCCGCCTTCGTGAACAACCTGTTCATACTCTGCTTCATTTCCGGCATGGGCTTCAGCTACGGGCTCACCCCCGTGGCAGGCAGTCTCTACGGCAAAGGGAAGCCCGTCCGGGCAGGCAGCGCGCTCAAATGCAGCCTCGCCGCCAACGCTTTCGAGGGGCTGCTCGTCACCTTGGTCATGACCTTGCTCTACTGCAACGTGGAGCGGTTGGGGCAGCCCGAAGAACTCATCCCCCTTATCAAGCCCTACTACCTGCTGCAACTTGTCTCGCTCATACCCCTGATGCTCTTCAACGGCTTCAAGCAGTTCACCGACAGCATCACCGACACCAAGACAGGCATGTGGGTACTCCTTGGCGGCAACGCCTTGAACATAGCGGGCAACTACCTGCTCATCTACGGCAAGTGCGGCCTGCCCCAGTGGGGGCTCACCGGCGCGGGCGTCAGCACCCTTGTCTCCCGCCTTGCCTTCACCATAGCCTTCGCCATCGTGCTGTGGCGCGGACGCCGTTACCGCCGCTACCGCGCGGGCTTCCTGCACAAAGGCTGGCCCCAAGGCATGTTCCGCCGTCTGAACGCTTTGGGCTGGCCCATAGCCTTGCAGATGGGCATGGAGACAGCCTCCTTCAGCCTGAGTACCATCATGGTGGGGTGGCTCGGCACCACGGCGCTTGCCGCCCACCAAATCATGCTCACCATCGCCCAGTTCACCTACATGATATACTACGGCATGGGCGCTGCCGTGGCCATAAGGGTGAGCAACTTCAACGGCGCTGGCGACAGGAAGAACGCGCGCCGCTCGGCCTGTGCCGGCTTCCACCTTATCCTTATGATGGCCGCCGTGCTTTTAGCCGTCATCTTCCTGCTGCGCGGGCGGATGGGCGCGTGGTTCACCCACGACGCCGGCGTCTCGGCCATGGTGGTCTCGCTCTTCATTCCTTTCTTCCTTTACCAGATAGGCGACGGCCTGCAGATAAACTTCGCCAACGCGCTGCGCGGCATTTCCGACGTGAAGCCCATGATGTACATCGCCCTTATAGCCTACTTTTTCATCTCCCTGCCCGTGGGCTACATCGGCGGCTTCGTGCTGCACCGGGGGCTGCCCGGCATTTGGATGGCATTCCCCTTCGGACTGACCAGCGCCGGCCTCATGTTCTGGTGGCGCTTCCGCCGGCAGACGGCAAGCGGTCGCTGAAACGTGGCAGCAAAGCGGCATCAAGGCTTGCTTAAAGCCCGTTTTGTCAACTATTCCGCGCGCCCTTCCCGTCCCCCTTCCCCAAAGAGCTGAAAAGGGCGTTTTTGACGGAAAGAAAGCAATCCGTCCATTTTAATGGCAAGTTGTCAAGCATCCTCCTCATTGCGCGGCAATCGTCCAATTTTAACAATCGACCGAATCTAACGAATACATTCGACAGGGTGAGTCGAATGTTATCGACAGGTCGAATCGAATGTTATCATGACACTTTGTTCACAACATTCCACTCACCTTAAAGAATACATTCGACCGGGCATAAGAAAAGCTTTCATGAGGGTGCAAGAAATGTATTCCGCAGGGCAGGTGCAAAGGGAAGGCAAAAATCACGAAAAGCGGTGCAGGCGATTCATGAAAAGCGGTGCAGACAGCATGCTTTCCCTGCTTTTTAAGTGAAAGCGTAGTTTTTCAGCAACAGATAAATGTAATTGATACAATCTCCCACGCGGTACCACCCGGGTTTAAGCTTCACGGTGTTTTTATACAGATAAGTGCGTTTGTTCACCTCCATCATGAAGGAGCAGTAGCCATGCCTCAACTTTTGCAGACGCTCTTGGGAAAGCGGTTGAAGCGAGTTGGCGTATGGAGTGTTGACGCCGCATTTGAACTTATATCTTTCTATCAGTTGTACCACCTCGTCGAGAAGCCCGCAGGGCGGCTTGGAAGCGTCTTCGTTGAAGCCGACGCAAATGTCCACATCGCTTAAAAAGGGTGGAAACGAGTGGCAGTCAATCAAGATGTTGTTGTATCCCTGCCCGTCGTTGCGCAGAATCTCCTGCGCTATCCCTTCAAGGTACACCTCCCTTTCACGGTATAACCGCCGCTTCTCGTCATCGTCGACTTGCCTTGTCAACTCCTCGAACCGTTCATAGACTATGCCTTGGCCTTCACATTCCATTTCATCGTCCACCAACCTCTCCACATCTACCACGAACCGGCTCTTGGGGAATACATGCATCGACACATCCCTCTCTTCATGAAAGGGATCGTTGGGAAGGAAGATGATATTTGTGTGCCAATCTGTCCACGTATAGACACGTTCCACCAACCCTTCCTTATTTAACCACTTTGCCTGCTCCAAGCCGTTGATGCTTGCATGTGGCACGTTCAATATGATTTTATTCTTCAAAGCGCCCATGTGTTGTATAGTAATTTTTTTATCATATAGTCCTTACCGGCAAAGCTAACCGTTTTTTTTCAAATATGTGCAACATGTCATGAAAATTGCACATTGGCACGGCATTTTTCCGGCGCAATCTCCGTCATAATCAAGACATACCTTATAAAAAAACCTATAGGCTGCGACAATTAGAGAGAAAAAACAGTTAACTTTGCACGCACACGGTCCACAGTGTGGACCGTACAAACAGGTAGCAGGACACGATGAAAAGGAAGTGGATAAAATGCGTGGGGTGGGTACTGCTGACGCCCATCTTCCTCTTTATATTGTTGATGGTATTGCTCTACGTGCCGCCCGTACAGAATTTCATACGGCAGAAGGCCACGGCAATAGCGTCGGAAGCCACGGGTATGGACATCTCCATTGCCCGCGTCGACCTGCGCTTTCCCTTGAACTTGGTGGTAAGAAACGTGCTTGTGGTGCAGCAGCCCGACACACTGTTGAACTTGGAGAGCCTGAACGTGCGCGTACAGGCCCTGCCCCTTTTCCGCGGACAAGTGGAAGTGGATGAAGTGACCGTGAAGAACGTCGACGTGAACTCGGCCTCTTTGGTGGACGGCATGAAAGTGGAAGGGCGCTTGGGGCGTTTCTTCTTGGAGAGCCACGGCGTGAACCTGCTTGACGACACCGCAACGCTGAACAGTGTGGAGTTGAGTGACGCCCATTTCCAAGTGCTGATGGCCGACACCACCCAGACCCCGCCCGACACTACCCAAACCGCCTTGAACTGGAAAGTGGCGCTGCACACGTTGAAGTTGAAAAACATCGCCGTGGAGATGCAGATGCCCTTAGAC
>JAJPYW010000087.1 GCA_021204715.1 Prevotellaceae bacterium | reverse complement strand
AATTATTATTATCCTTTAAGAGCCCATAAAGGTGATTTCTGTGTAGGCAGCAATTTTTTCTCAGCTGGTCAAGTGGCTTATTCATCGAGGGTGCAAACACTCCTTGACTACCCTACAAGAGGAAATGCCCCTTTGATGAAAATAAGAGATGGAGTGTTGATTAGAGATGTGGATTTATATCATAATATAGATCGTTATTTAAAAAGCAATGCATTCAAGTTGGCCTTTGTGTTATGGTTGATCAGAAACAGGTCATTTGTCCTTTTAGATAATGATAAGATTGCTTCTATTAGAAATGCATTGCTGGAATCTTATACTGTAGAACTTGTTGACAGTCTTCTTCCAGTTAATAAGAACTTTGAGAATGAATTACATGATTATACTTTTAGTATGAAAGAGAGTTTAGAACCCATAACTGATTCTGACATCAAAAACAACGTTTATAATCAAGAGGAACTAAATAAAAAGAACTTGGATGATATTTATAAACAATGTCATCAATGCATTTATTTCGGTGCTCCCGGCACCGGCAAATCATACGCCGTGAAGTGTGAGACAGATGAGTGGGACAAGAAAGGGAGGGTTGTAAGGACAACATTCCATCCCGACAGCGACTATTCTACATTCGTGGGCTGTTATAAACCGACCATGAGGAAGACAGGGGTGAAGAATCCTATAGGGAATGAGGAGGAATCCATTGTTTATGAGTTTGTGCCGCAGGCTTTCTTGAAAGCATACGTCAATGCGTGGAAAGATTATCCTGAACCTGAATTCCTTGTGGTGGAGGAGATAAACCGTGGTAATTGCGCGCAGATATTCGGTGATTTGTTCCAGTTGCTCGACCGGAACGGTGAAGGTATGTCCGAGTATCCTATTGATGCCGACAATGACTTGAAACGGTATATCGCCGATCAAAAACTGACATTGGAGCAATGTGACCTTGATGACGGAATCAAAGAGTCAATAAAAAGCGGAGAGAAGTTGCTCTTGCCCGACAACCTTTACATACGTGCCACCATGAACACCAGCGACCAATCGCTGTTTCCCATCGATTCCGCTTTCAAGCGGCGTTGGGACTGGCGCTATATACCCATTGCGAAAGGTGTTGACCGCAGCAGTGGCAGGGAATTGAATTGGGTGATCGAGGCCGAAGGGAAGAGATATGATTGGTGGGCTTTCCTGCAAGCTATCAACAAGAAGGTGTTCGATACAACCAACTCGGAAGACAAGCAATTGGGATTCTTCTTCTGCAAGGCTGATAAGGACGGCGTAATCAACGCACAGACTTTCGTGAGCAAGGTGATATTTTATTTGTGGAACGACGTGTTCAAGGATTATGGTTTTGATGACATGGTTTTCAACGACCAAGAGGGTGAAGGAGGAGCGGTGGAAAAACTATCGTTCGACAAGTTCTACTTGGCAGACGGCACGGTAAATACGGCAAAGGTGGTGAAGTCCCTTAGTAATTTGAGCCTTACGTCGGTGGGTGATGTGGACAATGAGAGTGATGTGGATGAAGCGGGCAATGAAGAAGTAGCTGCAGAAGAAGAAGCGGTGGCAGAATGAAAATCCTCATCGAAGAATACCGGTATGAGGCCGATGCTGTAAAGGAGGTGCTGCAAGGCCTTGATCCCTTGATGGACATGCAGGGCAAGGTGTCGGTGCATTATGTGGGCTATTACTACAACTACAACAGCTCGGTGAAGGACTGTGTATTCATTCTGCCCAAGGTATTGCTCAAGGAGAGCGGGGATGATAAACAAGAAAAGGTGTTCGGCGAATACAGACCAGAGGATATTATCAATCCGGAAGGGAAACTCAAGCAGCAGGAGAAGGATTTCATCTACAAGCTCGCCGTGTGGGTGTATCGAGCCATCGTGGTCTACAAGAACAGCCACCCGGAGAACACGATCGTGTGCCAGTCGTTCATACACCAGGTGGGCAGAGGAAGGCGCAGATTGAGCAACACCTATTTAGACATATTGCTGTCGCTCATACAGTTCAACCGCGACAACCGCAACCTCTTCTTCTTTATATTGAAGAACCTGCACTCGGGCTACGACAAGATAAACTGGACGCGCACCATCTCCACTACCGATGCCATTGTGCAGCGGGGAAAGCCGGTCTACTTGAACCCGGTGAACAAGAAGCGGCAGGTGGATTTCGACGAGGAGTTGTTGGTGATATTCTTCTCTATATTGAACTATGTGGGCGACACTTACGGTTTCGCCAAGGAGATTGACTGCCATTTCCAACTCATCAAGGGCAAGCAGTTCGAGACGTACTTGAAGGGTTTCGGGTGCACAAGGTTGCTGCAGATAAAATACAAGTATTTCTCTGACAAGGATCTTGAGTTGTGGGGGCTTTGTTACGCTTTCTTCGATGAATCGCGGAAAGTGTTCGTGAACACCCGGCAAAAGGAGTACTTGCTTGTGAAGGACTTTTATATTGTGTTTGAAGCCATCATAGACGAGTTAATAGGCGACCGGACGTTGCCCGATAACTTAAAGAAGAGGCAGGAAGACGGCAAGGTATTGGACCACATCTTTAGGGATGCCAGCTTGATAGACAGCCGCAACCGGAAGACCTATTACATAGGCGACAGTAAATATTACAAGATAGGGCACGAACTTACGAAGGAATCTATCTACAAGCAATACACGTATGCCCATAATGTCATTCAGTGGAACTTGAATCTTTTTAACGATGAAAAGGAAGAGAACCCCAGCGTGCGACTGCGCGATGACGTGACCGAGGGGTACAACATCATACCCAATTTCTTCATCAGTGCGAAGATGTACAAGGATGGGAATGGACGCTTCAGCTATGGTGACGATGGCATAGAGCGTACCGACCGCAAACATAACCGCCACAGTCAGTTCCAATTCAAGAACCGGCTCTTCGACCGTGACACGCTGCTGCTTTTCCATTATGATGTGAATTTTCTTTTCGTGCTTTCACTATACGCCCGTAACAACGCCTCGCAGAAAGCGGTGTGGAAGGAAAAGGTGCGCCGGACGTTCCGTGAGGAGATTCAAGAGTGGCTAAAGAAGGATTATGATTTCTATGCCATGCGCGCCTTGCCCGGCGTGGACGGTGAGGCCTACATCAAAGGACATTTTCAAGAGGTATTGGGCAAGTTGTATGCGCCCTATACGGACAAGGGCATTATCTCTTTGGCTTTGGATAACAAGTGCAAACCGGAAAATGATGCTTTGATTGATGAATTGCGCCGCTATTTCTATGTGGAGCTTTGTCCGTTGGGGCAAGATCCTAATAAGGCGTTGCCCGCTGTGGCGACGGGTGCGGTGGCGGCAACCATCGGAGACAATGACTTGGCGTTGTGCGTTACCAGAATGGGGGATAATTATGGGAATTTCATCGGGCAGTTGAAGGCGGCCGGCAAAATGGGCATCGCGCTTAATATGGACGGAGCCACGCTGCAATTGGTGGAGGGGTTTACGAATGTAAGGTATGTCATTGTACACAACAAAAGTAAGAGGTACAGTGTATTCTATACGGACGGCAAGGGGCCAAAGCTTGTAGCGGGAGATGATATAGGGAACATGCCGGTGACAAAGAAAGGGGCTTCTCTCTACTTGGTCTACTCGGTGAAGAAGGAGGCTGTAGTAGGGTTGCCCGAGTTGGATCTCACGCCCATCGCCCTTGCGCGGAGTGAAAGTTATTACCCGCAACTGTTGCCTGTGCAGGCTTTGTTGAAGAAGGCCGGCGCTTGACGGGGCTTGTTTATCTTTTTGTTTGCCTATGGACAGCATGACTCCTGAACAACGGCACCGGTGCATGGCGGCAATACACAGTAGAAACACCAAGCCGGAAATGGTAGTGAGGAAGTATCTCTTCGCACGGGGTTTCCGTTACAGGCTGAACCATCCGCGGTTGCCGGGGCATCCCGACTTGGTGTTGCGCAAGTACCGCACGGTGATTTATGTAAACGGTTGCTTCTGGCACGGGCATGAAGGGTGCAGGTATTTCCATTTGCCCAAGACCAACACGGCGTTCTGGCAAGAGAAGATAACACGCAACCGCACACGCGATGTAGCCGAACAACATGCCGTGGCACGGTTAGGCTGGCACTGCATTACCGTGTGGGAGTGCCAGCTCAAACCCAAGGTGCGGGATCAGACGTTGGAGTCGCTTGCCTTTACGCTGAACCATATCTTTCTGCAGGACCGCACGCGGCGGTAAGGATGCCATAAGCGTGCGTGCAGTGTCCCCCTCATACGCAGCCGTGAGGGTGTATGCAGGGTTGGCGCATTGCTTTCCCTGCAACAGCTTCCCCGGTGCAAGCTGTCTTTACTTCTTCTTGATTAAAACTTCATCTTCCAAAGGCAGGTTGATGGACGAGGCGCCCACGCGGACAAGGGCGGGGCCTTCTTCGAGTGCCCAGCCGTGTAGTTGCTCGTCCCAGTGGCGCAGCCGGTCGTAGGGAATGGAGATGTTGACTTGCTTGCTTTCGCCGGCTTTCAGGGCTACACGTTGGAAGCCTTTCAGCTCTAACGCGGGGCGCTCGATGGCCGACTCGGACCGTGTAACGTAGACTTGCGCCACTTCTTCGGCATCCATCTTGCCGGCGTTGGTCAAGGTGAAGGTTACGTCGATGCCGCTCTTGGTGACGCGTGTCTCGAGGTAGGAGTAGATGAAGAGCGTGTAGGAAAGGCCGTGGCCGAAGGGATAAAGCGGGGCCACTCCTTTGGTGGTGTACCAGCGGTAGCCCACCAAGATGTCTTCGTCGTAGCGGGCTTCGGCTTTCTGGCTTGCCCCAAAAGCGTCCTTGTCGGGGACTGTGTCAAAAGACACATCTCCTTCGGGGACATTGCTTGACCACCCCTCCAAACCTCCCCTAATAGGGGAGGCTTGGTCGGCCTTCGGCCTCCGAAGTGGATCTTTTTGAGTTTTGACACAGATCCCATGTTCTTCTTGGGGATAGACGCCCAAGCTGTAGGCGGGAACGTCTTCCAAGCGGGCGGGGAAGGTGAAGGGCAGCTTGCCCGAAGGGGCGATGTTGCCGGTAAGAACGTCGGCCAAAGCGTGTCCGCCTTCCGAACCGTTGAACCAAGATATTACAATGGCGGCCGAATGGGAGGCGACGCCGCGCAAGTCGACAGGGGCGCCTGTGACCATGACCGACACGATGTTGGGATTGACCGCGGCGATGCGGGCAAGGAGTTCGTCTTGTCCGTAGGGCAGGGTGATGTCTTTGCGGTCGGTGCCTTCGGTCTCTACTTCACGGTTGTCGCCGCCCACGAAGACGACAAGGTCGCACCCGGCGGCCAAGGCGACGGCTTCATCGGCGAGCTTGCGCGACTGCTGCCGCCACGCCTGCTCCCCGGCCGGTGTGGGGCGGTTCTCTTGGCCGTGGCGGGAGAAGTATTCTTGGGGCACGTAACCTTGGGCATACTGCATGGTGACGCCACTGCCTTCAAAGGCCATTTCAAGTCCTTCTAACGGGGTGATTTCATAGAGGGCTTTCACGCCGGCACCCAAGCCGCCCCGGGCCATGCGGCGCACGGCGTTGTCGCCTATGACGGCAATGCGGTTTACACTGCTGTCGATGGGCAGCACGCCGTTGTTCTTGAGCAAGACAATGCTGCGCGAGGCAATGTCGTAGGCTGTCTGCCGGCCGGCAGGTTGGGAGGTTGTTTGTGTGTTGGCTTCTTCTTGGGGTACGGGCGGAACGGCCATGCGCACGCGCAGCAGGTGGCGCACTTTCTCGTCGATGACCGCTTCGGGCACGATGCCGGCGCGGACGGAGTCGATAAGGGCCCCGCCCATGTAACGGTCGTCGGGCATCTCTACATCGAGGCCGGCCATGGCGGAGGCGACGGTGGAGTGGGTGCCGCCCCAGTCGGAGATAACGATGCCTTGGAAGCCCCATTCCCCGCGCAGTATCTTGTTCAAGAGCGTCTCGTTCTGGGCGCACCACTCTCCGTTCACTTTGTTGTAGGCGGCCATGACGCCGTAGGCGCCTGCCTCGCGGACGGCGGCTTCAAAGGGGGCGAGGTAGATTTCGCGCAAGGCGCGCTCGGATACCCGGGCGTCGACAAAGCCGCGCATGTTTTCTTGGTTGTTCAGGGCATAGTGTTTCAAGCAGACGGCTTCGTCGTGGTCCTGCACGCCGCGTGTGTAGCCCACGGCCAACGCCGCACTGAGCAGCGGGTCTTCACTGAGGTATTCGTAAGTGCGCCCGCCGGTGGGGATGCGCTGTATATTGATGGCGGGGCCAAGTATCATGTCTTTGCCGCGCAGCCGGGCTTCGGCAGCCAAGGCTTCGCCGTATTGGTAGGCCCATTCATCGCTCCATGTTGCGGCCAAGGCGGAACCGGTGGGGAAGAAGGTGGCCGAGTCGGTAGTCAGTTGCAAGGAGTTCCAACTATCGGGCTCCAACTCTTCGCGGATGCCGAAGGGACCGTCGGTGTAGCGTATGTCGGCGATGCCCAAACGCGCCACGCCTGCCGAGGAGAACAGGGTGTTGCCGTGAAGCATCGCCACTTTTTCTTCCAAGGTCATGCTGTCGATGACACGGCTTATTTCGTCTTCGTGCTGCAACAAGGGCGATACGACGTCGACGGGGGCTTGCCGGCAGGCGCAGAGGCATGCTGCCAAGCTGATGGAAAGGATAAATCTAATCTGTTTCATCATGTGGAGTGTTTAAAGTGGTGTGAATGGATACGCCTTCTTTCTCTGTACCATTTTGCAGGGCGTGCCGGCGCATGTATTCCGACGGGCTGACGTGGAACTCTTCCTTGAAGTGCTTGGAGAAGACTTTGGGGAAGTTGTAGCCCAAGGTATAGGCTATCTCGGAGACTTGCATCTGGCTTTCGGCAAGGAGCTGGCGGGCGCGCTGCATGCGTATGGTGCGGATGAACTCAATGGGTTTCTTGCCGGTTATCTTGACCATCTTCTTGTAGAAATAGCTGCGCGAGAGGTGCAGGTTGCCGGCTAATTCTTCTACGGAGAACTCGTTGTTGCCGATGTTTTCTTCTACAATCTGTATGGCTTTGTCGACGAGCTGGCGGTCGAGCGGTGTGATGGCGACGCGGCCCGGCTCCAACTTGACCTCTTCGCCCGGCAAAGGCTGGCGGCAAGCGCCGGCTTCGATGAGTTTGGCGGCGCGCAGCTGGAGCACTTCCATGTTGAAGGGTTTGGTGATGTAGTCGTCGGCACCGCCGTGCAGCCCGTCTAAAAGGTACTCTTCGCCGGCTTTGGCCGTGAGCAGGATGACGGGAATGTGTGCGAGGTGCGCGTCGTGCTTGATGGTGGCGCAGAGTTCCAAACCGTCCATGACGGGCATCATGACGTCGCTTATCACCAAGTTTACCCCGCGCTTTTCCAAGATGTCCATGGCTTCACGGCCATTCGTGGCTCTGACTACGTGGTATTGCTTGGAGAGGCTTCCCGAGAGGAACTTGAGGAAGTCGGGGTTGTCGTCTACCAAAAGGACAGTGGGGCGTGTGTCGGCTTCGGCAGGAGCGGTGGAGGGCATGGTTCCCTCACCGCCGCTTGGCTGACACGCGGCGGTGCCTGTCTGGTGCAGGGGAAGGCGTATGGTGAATACCGAGCCTGTGGGGTGGTTGTCGGCCACGCTGACGGTGCCATGGTACATCTTGACATACTCGGAAACGATGTGCAGGCCGATGCCGCTGCCGCCGATGCCCGCCGGGTTCTTGTCGGCTTGGTAGAATCGTTGGAATATCTTCTCCTTGGAGGCGTCGGCAATGCCGCATCCTGTATCGCTGAAGGTGAGCTCCAAGTGGGTGTCGCTTTCGGCCACGGACAGGGTGATGTTGCCTTTGTCGGGGGTGAACTTGAAGGCGTTGGAGAGGATGTTCAGGCAGATTTTACGCAGCTTGTCGTAGTCGAAGTCCATGAAGACGGCGTGGTGGGGAAGGGTGAGACGGTAGGCGATGCCTCGCTTGCGGGCGGTTTGGTCGAAAGTGTGGAACAGCTCGGCGAGCAACATCACGACATTGTCGCGCCGGCAGTGCAGCACTTCTGACTTGGCGTCGAGTTTACGGTAGTCGAGCAGCTGGTTGATGAGCTCCAAAAGGTAGTCGGCATTCTTCTTGACCATCTCCAACAGCCCCTTGCGGTGTTCGGGATGCTCGGTAAAGAAGGCTTCGAGGGGGCCCTTGATGAGCGACAAGGGCGTGCGCAACTCGTGGCTGATGTTGGCGAAGAACTGCAGTTTCAACGCATTGAGGTGTTGTTGCCGCTGGTTCTCTTGCTCGATGGTCTGCATGAGTTGCCGCTGCCGGCGCTGTGCCTGCCGGTTGCGCGCGACGAGCCAAACGGCGCCCGCAGCTATGAGGGCGTAGAGCGTCCAAGCCCACCACGCGCGCCACCAAGGGGGCAGTATCTTGATGCGGAGCGTCTTGATGTTGGGGCTCCAGACGCCTTGTGAATCGCACGCCTTCACGGTGAGCGTATAGCTGCCGGCGGGCAGCATGGAGAGGTTGATTTTGTTGTTATCGGCCGATATCCAGTCGGCGGGGCTTTGGTTGACTTGATAGGCGTACTTTATCTTGTCTTTCTCTACCAAGTCGAGGGCTGAGAAGGAGAGGGTGAACGAGTTCTCCCGTTCGGGAATGGAGAGGACTTGGGCACATTCCAATGACTTGCCGCCAAGGATGTCGGGGTGCCATGTGCCCGACTTGAGGTCTATGCCGGTGAGGTAAATCGAAGCACCGTAGCCGCCGGAAGGCATCTCTTGGGGAACGATGGTCTGGCAACCCTTCGGCGTGCCCATGAGGATGTTGCCGTTGTCGAGCTTCAAGACGGCGTGGATGTTGGCGTCGTTGCACAGCAGGCCGTCGCTCACGGAGTAGTTGACAATGGAGGAGACGCGGCTGCCGTCGAGCTGTATGCGCGAAAGGCCGTTGCCCGTACCTATCCACATACGGTGGTTGCCGTCTTCCATGATGGTCTTGACATAGTTGGCCGCCAACCCGCTCTTTTGGTCGATGAAATGGATGGAGTCGGTCTGTTCGTCCCAAATGCTCAGTCCGTGTGGATGGCCCATCCACAGCAGGCCGCGGCTGTCTTTGTAGACGGTGAGCATCTTGCTTTCCCGGAAGCGCGAGGTCTCGTCGTAGATGGTGTAAGCGCGGGTGTTGGTATCGATGATGACTAAACCGCCGATACTGGCCACGTAGAGACAGTGGCCGCCGTCGTAGAACATGTCTTGTATGAAGAACTCTCCCGGACGGTAGAGGATAGTCTCGAACTGTTCTGTTTCGGGATCCAAGCGTTGGATGTAGCCCTTCATGGTGCCTATCCAGAGGTAGCCCCGGTTGTCGGCCTTGACCGAGTAGACGTTGTCTTCGAGCAGGGGGCTGGTTGCGGTGGTGTATTGCTTGACGCGCCCTTGGTCGTAGCACAGCAGGCCTTTCTGATAGGTGCCTATCCACAGGCGGTTCCGGTTGTCGGTGGCAAGGTCGAGCACGATGTTGGCAGGCGTGGCTATCGGCTCGTCCTCTCCGGTGAGAAGCGAGCGGCGTATCAGCCCCGAGCCGTCGGTGCCGTAGTAGATGTAGGAAGGATTGGTGCCGCGGCTGAAGGCGAGTATGTCGTTGTGTACAGGCGACTGGTTGCCCAAGAAGGTTTGGGAAGCGGGGCTGAAGTAGCACAGACCGTGCTTGCGGTTGCCCACATAAACCGTGCCCTCTTTGTCGCGGTAAATGGCGCTCAGGTTGTTGCTGGCAAGGGTATGGGGCTTGAGGGGATTGTGCATGAGGTGGACGAGCGACTTGCCGCGGATGTTGTAGATGTAAAGCCCTATATGGGAGGTGAGAATCCAGACATGGCCGTCGCCCGTATCTAAAATGTGTTGAATACAGTTGTAGGGAAGTCCCTCGCTGCCTTCCAAGGTGATGTTTTCCCAACCGGCAGCGGGCGCGCTTTGATAGAGCAGTAGGCTGTTTTGCGAAGTGTACACCCACAGGCTGCCGCCCTGCCCTGTATAGACATGGGGGTCGTGGCCGGCCAACAGTGTTTTGTAAACGGCCGGGAGTGACATCTCCACCGTTTCAGCGGTGTGCTTGTCGATGCTGCAGAGGGTACCGTCGGCATACATGACATAGATGTACCGCGTACCGATGGCGAGGTTGGAGAGCTTCTCGACGCTAAGGGGGAAGGTTTTCGATGTGTTGTTGTCCAAGTTGCGTAGATAGAGGAGGGAGGTGTCGTAGGCCCAGAACTCGTTCCTTGCCGTCTTCCCTACATGGAGAATGTTCTTGCCGGGTATCTGCAGCTTGTCAAGGGCTGCTTTGTAGTCGTTGTCGAAGGTGCCTGTCTGGTAATCGTAAATGCTGTAGCCCATGGAGGTGTGTATCCAAATGTTGCCTTCAGGGCCTTCGAATATGTCGGATATGTCGTCGTCTGAAAGGTTGGAGTTGTTGCGGTGGTATTGCCTGAACGTGTAGCCGTCGTATTTGTTGAGCCCCGATTCGGTGCCTATCCACAGGAAACCGCGGCTGTCTCTAAGAATGGCGCGCACACTGCCGTTGGATAGTCCTTCGGCGGTGGAGAGTTGCTTGAACATGAAAGCCGGCACGGCATCGGCCTTGCCGCCGGGAGCCGCATGCGCCGTGAAGGGCGGCAGGCACAACAGGCTGATATATATAATAAGGTGTATGACCGGATGCTTCATGTTTTTCTTGATTAGGAAGATTAACAACATTCCATGCGCAAACTTAAGTATATTCGCTTGAATGGCAAAGGGAAGATTTGTGTTTTTTCTGTGTGCAACCACCTTATTTGTTGAAAAAAGAGTTGTTGTTTGTTTCCAAAGGTACAAGTATGTGCTTTTTTGCAACAAAAGGGGATTGGATAAGCGTTTTTTCAGGCAGGTAAGTTTTCTTTCAACCAACTATATTTGTCATCGTGAAAAAGATACTATACAAATGTACTGAGAAGATATTACCTTGAATCGCAATAATCTGACGAATGGTTGAAAAAACGTATTATTGTGAAAAGCGTATAGAAGTTTGCGGCGTTTGGTGCCTTCTTCTTGGAAGTGCACTGAACACTGCAGACTTTCTTGGTTATTAATCCCCCCATGCCGCCGGGGAATATGGATATCGTTAAACCGACGGGATGCTTGCCGTCTTGTTGATTTTATATATGAGCAAAAGAATGATTCGTCTCTTGATGCCCTGCCTGCTCTTGGCACTTGCGGGTTGTAATGGCGGCTCCACTACGGTGGAGTTGCGGGAAAGCATGCGCCGGGAGATTGTGGCTAACATACGCCAAGGCGTGCTGCCTTTCTGGATGGATTATGCGGTGGCGCCCGACGGCGGCTTTTACGGCACCGTGCTGCGCGACGGCACCCCGGTACCCGACGCGCCCCGGGGCGGTGTGTTGAACGCCCGCATCTTGTGGAGCTTTTCGGCGGCATACCACACTTTCGGTGATGTGGCCTACAGGCGGCTCGCCGATTACGCCCGGCGTTATTTCTTGGATACCTTCATCGACAAGCGTTTCGGGGGTGTCTATTGGTTGGTGAATCCCGACGGGGAGGTGTTGAACGCCTTCAAATATACTTACGCCATGACCTACGGCATATACGGATTGGCCGGACACTACTTGGCTACCGGCAACGAGGAGAGCTTGGAAGCAGCCATCGACTTGTACCGCACGTTGGAGGAGAAAGGGCGCGAGCCGCAACATGACGGCTATGTGGAGTGTTTCACTCAAGACTGGAAGCCGTTAGACAACTACTTTAACAACGCTCCCAAGACCATGAACGCCCACCTGCACGTAATGGAGGCTTATACTTTGTTGTACCAATGCTGGAAGGACGAAGAGCTGCGGCAGCGGTTGGCTTTCTGCGTGGAGCTTTTCTTAGACCGCCTTTACGATGCCTCAAGAAGACACTTCAACCTTTTCTTCGACAACGCGTGGAACAGCTTGGTGGAGATGGATTCTTACGCGCACGACTTGGAGGCGTGCTGGCTGCTTTGCGAGGCCGCCAATCAGCTTGACGACCCGGAATTGACAGCCCGCGCGGGGCAGGTGGCATTGGAAGTGACCGACGCCTGCTTGTCGGAAGGCTTGAACGAGAAAGGCTACATGGGCTACGAGAACTACGACGGCAAAGGTAAGGACCATGCCGCTTGGTGGGGGCAAGTGGAGGCGATAATCGCCTGCGTCAACGCTTGGCAGATAACCGGAAAAGATTCCTATATAGAAGCGGCTTGCAAGGTGTGGTCGTTTGTGGAGGAATCGATGGTTGACACTGAATATGGAGAATGGTTCAGCGACTGCTTTGACGGAGAGCCCAAGAAAGAGACGCCCAAAGTGAGTGTATGGCGTTGTCCTTATCACTCGGTGCGCTTGGGCGTGGAGGTGGAAAAACGGTTGGAATAGTTATCTATATATAATAGGTGTGGAATGGTGAAGGATATAATTATCGCCTCGTTTAGTCACGGCTTTCCAAGATAAACAAACGGGTAAAAAGATTGTCGGGAAGTCTGGTAGAGGCGGTAGGAGGCCGGGCCTGCAACAGGTCCGGCCTCTCTTTTATTGCCGCTTGCTGTTCTGCTTTGTAAACGCGCTTTCCTTGCCTTGCGACCGCACTTCACATGCTTTGCAAAACCGCACTTCTTTTGTCTTGCCTTATAACCGCTCTTCCCTTGTCATCGCGCCGCGTCTTTTTTGTTTGTATCAGGCCCCCTTTCCCGCCGCCCTGCATAAAAGGAGGGCAAGGTTGCAAGGTTGTGAAAAAAACTGTAACTTTGCTCCCATGAACGGATGGGGCGCGAAGCATGCGGCGCGCTGTAAGAGCGGTGCGGCGTCCGTCCGGTTGAAACAAAAGACATACAACATGGAAAAGAGATTCAAACGTACCACGGTGACCTCGGCGTTGCCGTATGCCAACGGCCCGGTGCACATAGGCCACTTGGCAGGGGTGTATATTCCCGCCGACATTTATGTGCGTTACTTGAGGTTGAAGAAAGAGGATGTTCTCTTCATAGGCGGCTCGGACGAGCACGGAGTGCCCATCACCATTCGCGCCCGCAAGGAGGGAGTAACTCCGCAGGATGTGGTGGACCGCTACCACGCCCTCATCAAGCGCTCGTTCGAGGAGTTCGGCATATCGTTTGACATCTACAGCCGCACCACCTCGCCCATACACCACCGGTTGGCCGCCGACTTTTTCCGCAAGCTCTACGACAAGGGAGAGTTTATCGAAAAGACCAGCATGCAGTATTACGATGAGGAGGCGGGGCAGTTCTTGGCCGACCGCTACATCACCGGCGAGTGTCCCTATTGCCACGCCGAGGGTGCGTATGGCGACCAGTGCGAGAAGTGCGGTTCCAGTTTAAGCCCTACTGAATTAATCAATCCCAAGAGCGCCATCAGCGGCAGCCAGCCGGTGATGCGCGAGACCAAGCATTGGTACCTTCCTTTAGACAAGCACGAGCCTTGGCTGCGCCGCTGGATATTGGAAGAACACAAGGAGTGGCGGCCCAATGTGTACGGCCAGTGCAAGAGCTGGTTGGATATGGGCCTGCAGCCCCGCGCGGTGAGCCGCGACTTGGATTGGGGCATCCCCGTGCCGGTGGAGGGTGCCGAAGGAAAGGTGCTCTACGTGTGGTTCGACGCACCGATAGGCTACATCAGCAACACCAAGGAGCTGTTGCCCGATGATTGGGAGAAGTGGTGGAAAGACCCCGAGACGCGCCTTGTCCATTTCATCGGCAAGGACAACATCGTGTTCCATTGCATTGTTTTCCCCGCCATGTTGAAAGCCGAAGGAAGCTACATATTGCCCGACAACGTGCCGGCCAACGAGTTCCTGAATTTGGAGGGCGACAAGTTATCTACATCTCATAACTGGGCGATATGGCTGCATGAATACTTGCAGGACTTCCCCGGCAAGCAAGACGTGCTGCGCTACGTGCTCACCGCCAACGCCCCCGAAACAAAAGACAACGACTTCACTTGGAAAGATTTCCAAGCACGCAACAACAACGAGTTGGTGGCCGTGTACGGCAACTTCGTGAACCGTGCCTTGCAACTGACAAAGAAGTATTTCGACGGGACCGTTCCCCAAATGGGTGAATTGACCGAATACGACCGCGGCATCTTGCAGGAGTTTGCCGGCGTGAAAGGCGAAGTGGAGAAACTGCTCGACCTTTTCAAGTTCCGCGACGCACAGAAAGAGGCGATGAACTTGGCCCGCATCGGCAACAAGTATTTGGCCGACACCGAACCGTGGAAGTTGGCCAAGACCGACATGGGGCGTGTGGCCACCATCTTGAACATCTCCTTGCAGTTGGTGGCCAACTTGGCCATCGCCTTCGAGCCTTTCCTGCCTTTCAGCAGCGGGAAGTTGCGTGGCATGCTCAAGATAGAGAAGTTGTCATGGGACAGCTTGGGCCGCACCGACCTGCTGCCTGCCGGCCATCGTTTGGGCGAGCCTGCCCTGCTTTTCGAGAAGATTGCCGACGAGACCATACAGGCACAGTTGGACAAATTATTAGCCACCAAGAAAGCCAACGAAGCGGCTTCCTACAAGGCCAAGCCGGTGAAGCCCACGGTGACAGCCGAGACATTCAGCCAGATAGACATCCGTGTGGGCACCGTATTGGAGTGCGCGCCCGTGCCCAAGATGAAGAAGCTGTTGGCCTTCAAGATTGCCGACGGATTGGAGAACCGCACCATCGTGAGCGGTATCGCCCAGCATTACAAGCCCGAGGAGTTGGTGGGCAAGCAAGTGCTCTTCATCGCCAACTTGGCCCCGCGCCAGTTCAAGAACGGGTTGGTGAGCGAAGGCATGATACTTTCTGCCGAAGACGTGGACGGCACGGTGGCGGTAACTTCCCTTTTGGGACAAGTAAAGCCGGGAAGCGAGGTGAAATAGTTCTGTTCCATGGGCGACACTCCTTCACTCAAGCAGAAAACAGCCAAGGGACTGTTTTGGGGAGGCGTCGGGAGCGGCTCCCTGCAGTTGATGAACTTGGTGTTCGGGGTGTTCTTGGCCCGGCTGCTTTCATCGACCGACTACGGCATGGTGGCGGTGCTGCTTGTCTTTTCGGCCGCGGCGGGTATCTTCTGCGAGAGCGGGTTCATCTTGGCGTTGGTCAACAAGAAGCAGGTAACCGACGACGACTACAACGCCGTCTTCTGGTTCAACATCAGCATGGGAGTGCTGCTTTACGTAGTGTTATTTGCCTCGGCGCCGCTCATCGCCCGTTTTTACCACACGCCGGCCCTGACAAGATTGGCACGCTTCCAGTTCTTGGGCTTTTTAATAGGCAGCTTCGGCACGGCTCCCACCGCCTACTATTTCCGCAACCTGATGGTGAAGCAACGCAGCTTGATACAAATATCGGGTGTTGTCATATCGGGCGTTGTGGGCGTGACCTGCGCTTACCGGGGATGGGGCTATTGGGGCATCGCCCTGCAGAACGTACTCTACATTACCGTCAACGTGGCGTTGCTCTGGGTGTTCTCCCCTTGGCACCCCACGCTCTCTTTCCGCATGCAGCCGCTTCGCGAGTTGCTTCCCTTCAGCAGCAAGCAGTTCATCACCACGCTCTTCACTCACATCAACAACAACATCTTTTCGGCCTTGTTGGGACGGTTCTACACCATCCGCGAGGCGGGTTACTACTCGCAGGGCAGCAAGTGGACCATCATGGGCTACTCCACCATCTTCGGCATGATAAACAGTGTGGGGCAGCCGGTGTTCCTCGAGGCTTCCGGGGAATTGGAGCGCCTGCAGCACATCTTCCGCAAGCTGATGCGCTTCACGGCGTTCGTCAGCTTTCCCGCCATGTTGGGATTGGGCATCATCTCGGAAGAACTCATCTCGATAGCCATTACCGACAAGTGGCTGCCGTGCGTGCCGGTGATGCAGGTGCTTTGTATATGGGCGGCTTTCATGCCGCTCTCCACCCTCTACGCCAACTTGATGAACAGCTTGGGGCATCCCAATGTCTATATGTGGAACACCATCGCCTTGGGGGTGTTGCAACTGTTGTGCATTTGGCTGAGTTATCCTTACGGGTTGCAAGTCATGTTGAAGGTCTACACGGCCGTGAACATCTTGTGGCTACTCGTGTGGCACTGGTTCGCCCACAAGTATATCCGCCTTCGCTTACTCGACACGCTGCGCGACATCGCTCCTTACCTCATCGTCTCCATAGCGGTCATCGCCTTGGCCGCTTGGGTGGCGAAGCCCCTTGCCGGCCGCTGGCTCTCACTGCTTGTCAAGATAGCGGTGGCCGCTGCACTCTATGCGCTGGTGATGTGGCGGCTGAAATCGGTGGTCTTCCGCGAAAGTGTGCAATATTTGCTGGGAAGGAGGAAGTTCGATGCCTGATTTAAGCCGCGTCACCGTCATCATCCCTGCCCACAACCGCCCTGAGCGGCTGCGCAGGTTGCTCGATTATTACAGCGGTACCGCCTTGCAACTGTTGGTGCCCGACTCTTCCGATTACCCCTTTCCCGATGCGGATGCTTATCCCACGGTTACCTACCTGCACCGTCCCCGGCTCCATTTCCTGCTGAAGATACGCGAAGTGTTGCCGCTTATCAAGACCCCATACGTGCTTTACTGTGCAGACGATGATTTCACCGTACAGCCCGCCATCGGGCAGGTAATCGACTTCTTGGATGCACATCCCGATTACAGCGTGGCGCAGGGACACTACCTCACCTTCACGCCCGGCAAGGGGGGGGGGAAGTGGCTTTTATGCCCCGTTACATCCGTCACCTTGACAAGCGCATCTCCGCCGACACGCCGCGTGAAAGGCTGTTGCAGGAAGAGGGCATGTATGCTTCCCTGCTCTACGGGGTGACGCGCACCGAAGTGTTCCGCGCCATGTATGCCGCCCCGTTCGATGCATCGGGCAAGCTGCTGTTCCGCAACCTCTTCCTGGCCGAAGAGTTTTTCAACCACGCCGTGTTGATATGCGGAAAGTATGCCACGCTGCCCTGCTTCTACAGTGCCCGTGAGTATATACCGGGGTCGGCCACCGACAGCACGGTGCCGCCATCGGTAGTCAAAAGTGCGGCCGAATATAAAGAAGAGTACCAAGGATTCTTGCAGGCCATGGGTGCGTTGCTCGCTGCAAAAGAGGGAAGCACGCCGGCCGATGCGGTGGCCTTTATGCGTTCCATCAGCGAGATGCCCAAGGAGACAGCCGCTGTTTCGCGCAAGCAAGCCATCATTGCCTACGCCAAGAAGCATGTGTGGCTGCACTGGTTGGGGCGGCTGGCCGACCGGCAATACCGGCGCAAAGGATTGAAAGCGGTGAAGGGTATGCCCAGTTATCCCTGCACCTTCTCCACACCCGAAAGGGAAGCGATTGTCAGGGCGATAAGAGCTACCAAGTAGCTATCCGGCACAAATCAAACCGCCGGCCGTTGATATATAGTAAAGCGTTTGTCCGTTCTAACAGTCTCTTCACATTATTTTGGCCAGCACCTCTTCCAGCACCCCGTTGTCGGCCAGTATCTTCTCCACGAACTCGCGGAAAGCACCGTAGCCGCCGTGCGTGGTGGTAACGTAGTTTACTTCGCGCTTCAC
>JAJPYW010000153.1 GCA_021204715.1 Prevotellaceae bacterium | reverse complement strand
CGAGAAGCTGAGCGACGTGAAGCGCATGGTGCACTACCACCACTACATAGACGAGCTGAACGGACAGGGCATCTTCCCCAAGCCGCTTTGCATCACCAACATGGAAGCGCCGCTCACGCAGGAGCAGGTGGACTTCCACTTCGAGCTCATAGACGAGCACACTTCGGACATCGTGCAGGATGAACGCGATGCCAAAAAGCGCTTCCTGCGCGGCATGGACTTCTACTTGGTACAGGACTTCGACTCCTCCATAGACGACTTCACCCAAAGCATCCTCTTGGACGACACCTTCTTCCCCGCCTACTTCATGCGGGCGTTGGTGCGCTGCAAGGAATTGGAGTACAAGAAAGCGGAGAGCACGCTCAACGACGTGACCGAAAGCGGCTCCAACACGCAGGAGACGCATCCCGTGGAGGTGACGGCCATGGACTACGAAATGGTGGAGAGCGACTTGAACCGCGTCGTCGAGCTGGCGCCCGACTTTGTCTACGGCTACTACAACCGGGGCAACGTGTACTCCATGCTGAAGGACTACCGCGCGGCCTTGGCCGACTACGACAAGGCCATAGAGTTGAATCCGGAGTTTGTCGAAGCCTACTTCAACCGTGGCTTGACCAACATCTTCCTTGGAAACAACAAACAGGGCATCGCCGACTTGAGCAAGGCGGGCGAACAGGGCATCTACTCGGCCTACAACATCATCAAGCGCTTCGCCAACGCAGGTGAATGACATTTCTTTACCCAAAAAGAGATTATACGGAAAAAAACTGCTATTTTTGCAGTCCGAAACGGATTATACATATAAATATGATGATAAAGATAACTTTTCCAGACGGCGCTGTCCGAGAGTATGCCCAAGGTGTGACCGGGCTTGAAATCGCGGAAAGCATCAGCCCGCGCTTGGCCGCCGAGGTCTTGTCGTGCGGTGTGAACGGTGAAATCTATGATTTGGGACGTCCCATCAACGAGGACGCCCAAGTGGTGCTCTACAAATGGGAAGACGAGCAGGGCAAGCACACCTTCTGGCACACCAGCGCGCACCTGCTGGCCGAGGCGTTGCAGGAGCTTTATCCCGGCATACAGTTCGGCATCGGCCCCGCCATAGAGAACGGCTTCTACTATGATGTGGACCCGGGCGAGACGCCCATCAAGGAGGGAGACTTGGCCGCCATAGAGCAACGGATGCTGGAATTAGCCGCCAAGAAAGAGGCCGTCACGAGGAAGGAAATTGCCAAGAGCGACGCGCTCAAGATGTTCGGCGAGCGCGGCGAGACTTATAAATGCGAGCTGATTTCCGAATTGGAAGACGGCCACATCACCACCTATACCCAAGGCGCTTTCACCGACTTGTGCCGCGGCCCGCACCTTGTGAACACGGCTCCCATCAAGGCCATCAAGCTCACTTCGGTAGCGGGCGCTTACTGGCGCGGACACGAAGACCGCAAGATGATGACACGTATCTACGGCATCACCTTCCCCAAGAAGAAGCTGCTCGAGGAGTATCTTGTCTTGCTCGAGGAGGCCAAGAAACGCGACCACCGCAAGATAGGCAAGGAGATGGAGCTGTTCATGTTCTCTGACACCGTGGGCAAGGGACTGCCCTTGTGGTTGCCCAAAGGAGCCGCGCTGCGCATCCGCCTGCAAGATTTCCTGCGCCGCATTCAGTCGCGCTACGACTACCAGGAAGTGATGTGCCCGCCCATCGGCAACAAGCTGCTCTACATCACCTCGGGCCACTACGCCAAGTATGGCAAGGACTCTTTCCAACCCATCCAGACACCCGAGGAGGGAGAAGAGTACTTCCTCAAGCCGATGAACTGCCCGCACCACTGCATGATATACAAGAACGCGCCCCGCTCGTACAAAGACCTGCCCTTGCGCATCGCCGAGTTCGGCACGGTGTGCCGCTACGAGCAGAGCGGCGAGCTGCACGGCCTGACACGCGTGCGCAGCTTCACGCAAGACGACGCCCACCTTTTCTGCCGTCCCGACCAAGTGAAAGGGGAGTTCCTGCGCGTAATGGACATCATCTCCATTGTGTTCCGCTCCATGGATTTCAAGGAGTTCGAGGCACAGATCTCCCTGCGCGACCCTGCCGACCGCGACAAGTACATAGGCAGCGACGAGAACTGGGAGAAAGCCGAGAAAGCCATTGTCGAAGCCTGTGAAGAGAAAGGGCTCAAGGCGAAAGTGGTCTTGGGCGAGGCGGCTTTCTACGGCCCCAAGTTGGACTTCATGGTGAAGGACGCCATAGGCCGCCGCTGGCAACTCGGCACCATTCAGGTGGACTACAACCTGCCCGAGCGCTTCCAGTTGGAATATACCGGCGCCGACAACCAGAAGCACCGTCCGGTGATGATACACCGCGCTCCCTTCGGCTCCATGGAACGCTTCGTGGCGGTACTCATCGAGCACACCGCCGGCAAGTTCCCCTTGTGGCTTGCCCCCGACCAAGTGGCCATACTGCCCATCAGCGAGAAGTTCAACGACTATGCGTCGGAAGTGCAGCGCCTCTTGAAGCACTACGACATACGCGCCTTGGTAGACGACCGCAACGAGAAGATAGGCCGTAAGATACGCGACAACGAGATGAAGCGCATCCCCTACATGCTTGTTGTGGGCGAGAAAGAGGCGGCCGCCGGCGAGGTTGCCGTACGCAAACAAGGCGCAGGCGACCAAGGCAGCGTGAAAGTGGAAGATTTCGCTAAAAAAATAAGCGAAGAAGTACAAAATATGATAAATAAGTGGTAAATTTGCGCCCACTTGCGAAAGTCGCCCGCAAAGCGGATGTGTCTTTTGACACAGCCCCGCCCCCGGCAAGCGGCCGTAGCGGTTGAGGAGCTGATGCTTTTACAGGAAAGTAACCGATTACACTAACTTTTTAAATTTAAAATAAACAAGAAACAAACCGGAAGTAATTTACTTGATGAAGAATGACAACTTAAAAGGGCAACACCGGATCAACGAACAGATCCGAGCCAAAGAGGTCCGCGTCGTGGGCGAGGGAATGGAACCTAAAGTTTATCCTATAGCACAAGCCCTGAAGCTGGCCGAAAGATATGAAGCAGACTTGGTGGAGATTTCTCCCAATGCACAACCTCCCGTTTGTCGTATTATCGATTACTCTAAATTCCTGTATCAGCTGAAGAAGCGCCAGAAAGAGCAGAAAGCGAAACAGACGAAAATCAACGTGAAGGAGATCCGTTTCGGTCCGCAGACCGACGACCACGACTACAACTTCAAGTTGAAACACGCCATCGGCTTTTTAAGTGACGGCGACAAGGTAAAGGCCTACGTCTTTTTCAAAGGACGTTCCATCCTGTTCAAGGAGCAGGGAGAAGTGCTGTTGCTACGGTTCGCCAACGACTTGGAGGAGTATGCCAAGGTGGACCAACTGCCCGTATTGGAGGGGAAACGGATGACCATCCAGCTGTCGCCCAAGAAACCGGGAGCCGCCAAGAAACCGGCCGCACAGCCGGCGACCAATCCTGCCGAGAAGCCGGCCACGCCGAAACCCGCCGAAGCGGCCAAGATTGAAGAGGCGGTTGACGGGGAGGCCGATGAATAAAGGAAAAAATGTGCGTAACGCTCAAGGTATAGTGCGTTGCCACTGTGATTAAATAATTTAAACTATAGAAAAGATGCCAAAGGTAAAGACGAACTCCGGTTCTAAAAAAAGATTCACGC
>JAJPYW010000129.1 GCA_021204715.1 Prevotellaceae bacterium | reverse complement strand
AATCCACGCATACTGATGAATACATCCCTTACCCGGACGAATCCACCTCATTACCACTCTTTAAAAAGTTGTCGGTTCTCCGGGATTGGTTACTAAAATGGTTGCATTTCATGCGGCTATTTCTTGTCATGGCAGTGTGTAAGCAAGCTTACACCGCTCATTTGGCTTAACGAAATCGTTTAAAAAAAGGACAACCTTGGAAGTAAGGACGGACTTTGTTTCGGGAGGAATTAGTATATTTGCAAAACTTAAAGGTCAGAAGGCTGAAAGAGCCGGACACGCAAGATTAAATAATACTACGCATGACGGAATGTTGAACTTAACAGACGATGAGGAGGAAAAGGTATGAACGAAGTAGTTGACAGAGGGGATATCATTCTATATCAGACACCTGACGGACAGTCGAGAATAGAAGTTACACTCTCGGGCGAGACGGTGTGGCTCAGTGCAGACCAAATGGCGGAATTGTTTCAAAGGGACAAGTCCACCATATCAAGGCACATAAAGAATGTGTTTGAGGAAGGGGAACTCAATGCTGATTCAACTGTTGCATTTCTTGCAACAGTTCAAAATGAAGGCAAACGTAAGGTGGAAAGGAATATAGCCTACTATAATCTCGACATGATTATCAGCGTCGGTTATCGTGTCAATTCCCATCGGGGAGTACAATTCCGCATTTGGGCGACACAGGTCCTGCGGGAGTACTTGGTAAAAGGATTTGCCATGAACGACGAGTTGTTGAAGCGGGGCGGTAGCGGCAACTACTTTGATGAACTGTTAAGCCGGATACGCGACATCCGTTCATCAGAGAAGGTGTTCTATCGGAAGATTCTCGAAATCTATGCTTTGAGCATCGACTATGATCCGCGTGCAGAATCGACTCGGCGGTTCTTTCAAACGATACAGAACAAAATGCACTTTTCAGCCCACGGGCACACGGCTGCGGAAATAATCTTCGAGCGTGCCGATGCGGGGAAAGACTTTATGGGCTTGACATCATGGACCGGAGCGATGCCCCAACGGAAGGATGCCGAGGTTGCAAAGAACTATCTTTCGGCTGAAGAAGTAGATACATTGAACCGCATTGTCAGTTTGTATCTTGATTTTGCTGAATTACAGGCCGAATCGCATCAGCCTATGTATATGAAGGACTGGATTCAGAAGTTAGATGATTTCCTCAAGCTATCGGGGAAAGAACTTCTTAACCATGCAGGCAAAATATCTGCTGAATTGGCCAAACAAAAAGCTGACACGGAATATGGCAAGTTTAAGGAAAGAACTGCCAATGAGCTCTCGCCTGTAGAGATGCATTTTATAGAGAATTTTGAAAAAGAGCGGAAAAGACTTAAACAATAAATGGAAAGAAGATAATGAGTGATAATAGAATAACAGGAGAAATGGCAATGGATGCAGAAGAGAAAATAAAGGAGGCGGTGGCGCTTTTCAAGAGCGGCTACAATTGTGCGCAGTCGGTGGTGGCTGCTTTTGCAGGGGATTATGGCTTCACCAAGGAGCAGGCGTTGCGCATGTCGGCCTCGTTCGGGGGCGGCATTGGGCGCATGCGGCTCACGTGCGGGGCGGCGTGTGGACTCTTCATGTTGGCGGGGTTGGAGAAGGGTGCTGTGGACGCTGCCGACCGTGCAGGGAAGGGGGCGAACTATGCGTTGGTGCAGGCGTTGGCCGAGGAGTTCCGCCGGCGCAACGGGTCGATTTGTTGCGGTGAGTTGCTGGGTTTGAAGAAGCCGGAGGGATCGCCTGTGCCCGAGGCGCGCACCGCAGGGTATTATGCCAAGCGGCCGTGTGCGGACATCGTGGCCGAGGCGGCGCGGATATGGACGGAGTATTTGGAAAAAGAAAGGGAAAAAGGTGTCTTCAACGGCTGATAATAATTACGGCTTTTGGGTATAAAAGGCCTGTCTGGTTATCTGAAAAACGGGCGGTTTCAAGGGATGAACGGTGCTGCGGGCGGTGCTGAAACGTGCCGTTTGGGGCTGTTCTATGTCGTCTATGCTTCTTTTTTAGACAATCTATTGAAAAAATTGGCATGCAATGTGTTGTATAACATAAAAATAATTACCTTTGCGGCCGAATAACGGGAGTCGGCCTCTTGACGAGGGGCGGATTCTTAGATGTCGAACTTTAATAATAAAGAAAATGTTGAAAGAAAAAGCCGGTGAAACTGCAGGCAAGATTTGGAACGTGCTGAACGGTACGGAGGGCATGTCTCTCAAACAAGTGAAGAAGGCAGCCAAATTGCTTGACAAGGATCTGTATTTGGGACTGGGCTGGTTGCTCAGAGAAGACAAAGTCTCCATAGAGGAGGTAGAAGGCGATCAAATCGTGAAACTGAACTAAGAAAGACGTTTTAGCGAGTGACGGAAAGAGGTCGTTCATTGGGGAACAACCTCTTTTTTTTATGCCTTCTCTTTTTATTCCTTCGCTTTTCATTACCTTTGCACTCGGGGAGCGGAAGGGGAGCGTGTTGCCGCTCCCGCCCCATGGCAAGTTAATTGTTTGAAAGATGAAGCACATCCGCAATTTCTGCATCATAGCCCACATAGACCACGGCAAGTCTACCTTGGCCGACCGTCTCTTGGAGTTCACCCACACCATCGAGGTGACCGAGGGACAGATGCTCGACGACATGGACTTGGAGCGCGAGCGGGGCATCACCATCAAGAGCCACGCCATACAGATGGAGTATGTTTACCGGGGCGAGAACTACATATTGAACTTGATAGACACGCCGGGGCACGTGGACTTCTCTTACGAGGTGTCGCGCTCCATAGCCGCCTGCGAGGGGGCGTTGCTTGTGGTAGACGCCACGCAGGGCGTGCAGGCGCAGACCATCTCCAACCTTTACATGGCTTTGGAGCACGACTTGGAGATTGTGCCGGTGGTGAACAAGTGTGACATGCCAAGCGCGATGCCCGACGAGGTTGAGGACGAGATTGTGGAGTTGCTGGGCTGCCGCCGCGAGGAGATTATACGCGCGTCGGCCAAGACGGGCATGGGCGTGGAAGAGATACTCGCGGCTGTGGTGGAGCGCATTCCCGCGCCCGAAGGCGACGAGGAGGCGCCGCTGCAGGCGTTGATATTCGATTCGGTGTTCAACTCTTACCGGGGCATCATCGCTTACTTCAAGATAGAGAACGGCGTGTTGTGCGCGGGCGACCGGGTGAAGTTCTTCAATACGGGCAAGGAGTATGACGCCGACGAGGTGGGCGTGCTCAAGATGGACATGGTGCCGCGACAGGAGCTGCGCGCCGGCAACGTGGGCTACATCATATCGGGCATCAAGACATCCAAAGAGGTGCGGGTGGGGGATACCATCACCCACATTGCCCGTCCTTGCAGGGAGGCCATCGCCGGCTTTGAAGAGGTGAAGCCCATGGTATTCGCCGGCGTGTATCCTATCGAGGCCGAGGATTTCGAGGACTTGCGGGCTTCGTTGGAGAAGTTGCAGCTGAACGACGCCTCGCTCACGTTCCAGCCGGAGTCGTCGGTGGCCTTGGGCTTCGGTTTCCGTTGCGGCTTCTTGGGGCTGTTGCACATGGAGATTGTACAGGAGCGGTTGGACCGTGAGTTTGACATGAACGTCATCACCACCGTGCCCAACGTGTCATACAACGTCTACGACAAGCAGGGGCATGTCATCGAGGTGCACAACCCCGGCAGCATGCCCGACCCCACGATGAT
>JAJPYW010000077.1 GCA_021204715.1 Prevotellaceae bacterium | reverse complement strand
AGACCGGCCTTACCATCCGAAACCTGCGCTACTTCGGCAGCCAGTCGTGGCCCTATCCCAGCGGACTCATGGTGGGCTTCACCGCCGACTATGAAAGCGGTGAAATCAAGCTGCAGGACGAAGAGCTCAGTGCCGGCGCCTTCTACTCGAAGGAGAACCTTCCCGAAATACCCGGCAAGGCGAGCATTGCCCGCCGCCTCATAGATTGGTGGTTGAAGGAGTGTGTCAAAACTTAAATAAAGCACTTCGGAGGCCGAAGGCCGACCAAGCCTCCCCTATTAGGGGAGGTTTGGAGGGGTGGTCAAGCAAGGTTCCCGAAGGTGCTGTGTCGTATGACACAGCACCTATTGCAAAAAAAGAACGAATCCAACCACTTTTTTCCACAACTCTTTCGGGAATTCATAAGAAAGCATTAACTTTGCCGTCCGAAAAACCGTAATGTTTCCATGCGGAACATCTTGACGGCCACCAAGCAAACAATTTAAAAACAACTATAGACAATGAAAAAAGGTATTCATCCGGGTAATTATCGTCCGGTAGTTTTCAAGGACATGTCCAACGGAGATATGTTCCTGTCACGTTCCACTTGCAACACCAAAGAGACCGTTGAATTTGAAGGGCAGACCTATCCCTTGGTAAAGTTGGAAATCTCCAACACATCCCATCCGTTCTACACAGGCAAGTCCAAGTTGGTAGACACCGCAGGACGTGTAGACAAGTTCCTGAGCCGTTACGGTAACCGGAAGAGATCGTGAAAAGGGAGGGAACCGCTTCTCGAGCATAAAAGACAAAGAGGGTATGCCATGTGCGTACCCTTTTCTTTTTACTTACATTTTATCAGTTTTGTTTGCCCAAGAACGACACATTGCTTACATTTGCACGTTGAATTGGAACAATTCTTCCATCAACATTCCAGTACTAAAAATAATAGAATGAACAACATGAGTTTGAAAATCGTTGTATTGGCTAAACAGGTTCCCGACACCCGCCATGTGGGGAAAGACGCCATGAAAGCCGACGGTACCATCAACCGCGCGGCACTGCCGGCCATCTTCAATCCCGAAGACTTGAACGCCCTTGAACAAGCCTTGCAGTTGAAAGAACGGCACCCCGGTTCCACCGTCACCCTGCTCACGATGGGTCCCGGCCGCGCGGCCGAAATCATCCGCGAAGGGCTTTACCGCGGAGCCGACGGAGGCTACCTGCTCACCGACCGCGCCTTTGCAGGTGCCGACACGTTGGCCACCTCCTACGCCTTGGCCACGGCCATACGCAAGATAGGCGAGTACGACATCATCATCGGCGGCCGCCAAGCCATTGACGGCGACACCGCCCAAGTAGGCCCCCAAGTAGCCCAGAAGTTGGGCTTGACACAAATCACTTACGCCGAAGAAATCATCTCGGTAGACAAACCCGCCGGAAAGATAACCGTGAAGCGCCACATCGACGGCGGTGTGGAGACCGTGGAAGGCCCGCTGCCCATCGTGGTAACGGTCAACGGCAGCGCGGCGCCCTGCCGTCCGCGCAACGCCAAGTTGGTGCAGAAATACAAACGCGCGTTGGGCGCGCAAGAGAAGAACGCCCTCACCGCCGAAGGCGCGCCCCTTCCTTACGCCTACCTGTACGGGCAACACCCCTACTTGAACATCACCGAATGGAGCGTGGCCGACGTGAACGGCGACCTTGCCTATTGCGGACTTAGCGGCTCGCCCACGAAAGTCAAAACCATAGAGAACATCTCCTTCCAAGCCAAAGAAAGCAAGACGCTCACCGGCAGCGACAAGGACGTAGAAGATTTGATTGTAGAACTGCTGGCCAACCACACAATCGGGTAACGTGGATTAAAAAAACAGACTATGGATAATATATTTGTATATTTGGAGCTTGAAGGCAGCACCGTTGCCGACGTAAGCCTTGAACTGCTCACCAAGGGCCGCAAGTTGGCAAACCGCTTGGGCTGCCGCTTGGAAGCCGTCGCCGCAGGCACCGGGCTCGACGGCATAGAGAACCAAGTAATGCCTTACGGTGTAGACAAGCTGCACGTGTTCGACGCGCCGGGACTCTTCCCCTACACCTCCCTGCCCCACTCATCGGTGCTCGTCAACCTCTTCAAGGAAGAGAAACCGCGCATCTGCCTTATGGGAGCCACCGTCATAGGCCGCGACTTGGGTCCGCGCGTGTCGTCCGCATTGACCAGCGGCCTTACCGCCGACTGCACCTCCCTTGAAATAGGCGACCACGAAGACAAGAAAGAGGGTAAAGTCTACAAAGACCTGCTCTACCAGATACGTCCCGCCTTCGGCGGAAACATCGTGGCCACCATTGTCAATCCCGAGCACCGCCCGCAGATGGCCACCGTGCGCGAGGGCGTGATGAAGAAAGAGATACTCGACGCCGGCTACAAGGGCGAAGTCATCTACCACGACGTGGCCAAGTACGTGCCCACGACCGACTACGTAGTCAAGGTCATCGACCGCCACGTCGAGAAAGCCAAGCACAACTTGAAAGGCGCCCCCATCATCGTGGCCGGCGGCTACGGCATGGGCAGCAAAGAAGGCTTCGACATGCTCTTCGAGTTGGCCAAAGAACTGCACGCCGAAGTAGGCGCCAGCCGCGCCGCCGTCGACGCCGGCTTCGCCGACCACGACCGCCAGATAGGGCAGACAGGCGTCACCGTGCGCCCCAAGCTCTACATAGCCTGCGGCATCAGCGGCCAGATACAGCACATCGCCGGCATGCAGGAGAGCGGCATCATCATCTCCATAAACAACGACGAGAACGCCCCCATCAACACCATCGCCGACTATGTAATCAACGGAACCGTGGAAGAGGTCATTCCCAAAATGATTAAGTATTACAAACAGAACAGCAAGTAAACTATGGCAAACTATTACACCGAACATCCCGAACTGAAATACCATCTGAACAACGCGATGATGGAGCGCATCTGCGAGCTCAAAGAGCGCGGGTACCAAGACAAGGACCTCTACGACTACGCCCCGCAAGACTTCGCCGACGCGATGGACTCCTACGACAAGGTGCTTGAAATAACCGGCGAGATAACCGCCGAGGTAGTTGCCCCCAACGCCGAAGGCGTCGACGCCGAAGGCCCCCACTTGGCCGGCGGACGCGTGGATTACGCCTCGGGAACCAAGCAGAACTACGACGCCATGGTAAAGGCAGGGCTGAACGGCATGACCATGCCGCGCCGCTTCGGAGGGCTCAACTTCCCCATCACCCCCTATACCATGTGTGCCGAGATAGTAGCCGCCGCCGACGCCGGCTTCGGCAACATCTGGTCGCTGCAAGACTGCGTGGAAACCCTCTACGAGTTCGGCAACGAAGACCAGCGCGCCCGCTACATACCCCGCGTGTGCGCCGGCGAGACCATGTCTATGGACTTGACCGAACCCGACGCAGGCTCCGACTTGCAGAGCGTCATGCTCAAAGCCACCTACGACGAAGCCGCCGGATGCTGGCGCTTGAACGGCGTGAAACGCTTCATCACCAACGGCGACGCCGACCTGCACTTGGTATTGGCACGCTCCGAAGAAGGCACCCGCGACGGCCGCGGCCTCTCGATGTTCATCTACGACAAAAGGCAAGGAGGCGTGAACGTGCGCCGCATCGAGAACAAGCTCGGCATACACGGTTCCCCCACCTGCGAGCTCGTCTACAAGAACGCCAAGTGCGAGCTGTGCGGCGACCGCA
>JAJPYW010000143.1 GCA_021204715.1 Prevotellaceae bacterium | reverse complement strand
TATCACGTTGTCGTAGGCACGCTGCATGAAGCTGGAGTAGATGTTGCAGAAGGGCTGCAAGCCCTCTTTGGCCATGCCGCCTGAGAAGGTGGCGGCATGGCCTTCGGCAATGCCCACGTCGAACGTGCGACAGGGCATCTCCTGCATCAGCAAGTTCATGGAGCAGCCCGTGGGCATGGCGGGCGTAACGCCTACAATGCGCGGGTTCAAGCGTGCCAGTTCCACCAACGTCTCCCCGAATACATCCTGAAAGAGCGGCGGCAATGAAGCCTCGTCCCTTACCAAGCGCTCGCCCGTTGCGGGGTTGAACCGTCCCGGCGCGTGCCAAGTGCCCGGGTCCTTTTCGGCGGGAGCGAATCCCTTGCCCTTCACCGTGTGCAAGTGCAACAGCTTGGGGCCTTGCAGGTCCTTTATATCGCGCAGCACGCGGGCCAAGTTCTTCACGTCGTGTCCGTCAAAGGGGCCGAAGTAACGTATGTTCATTCCCTCGAAGATGTTCTGTTGCCGTGCGGCAATCGACTTCAAGCTGTTGGAGAAGCGGATGAGCGCCTTGCGCCGCTCCTCGTTCAACAAGCCCAATTTAAAGAAGAGTCTCGACAGGCGGAAGCGCAAGCGGTTATAGTGGCTCGTGGTGGTCAAGTTAAAGAGATACTGCTTCATGCCGCCCACACTGCGGTCGATGGCCATGTCATTGTCGTTTAAGATGATGAGCAGGTTGTTGGGCGTGCTCGAAGCGTTGTTCAACCCCTCGAACGCCAGCCCGCCGCTCATGCTGCCGTCGCCTATCACGGCCACTACATGACGGTCCCTCTCGCCCTTCTTCGCGGCGGCCACCGCCATGCCAAGCGCGGCCGAGATGGAGTTGGAGGCATGCCCGCAAGCGAATGTGTCATACTCGCTCTCTTCCGGGGAGGGGAAGGGGCGGATGCCCTTGAACCGGCGGTTGGTGTGGAAGCGGTCGCGCCGCCCGGTCAATATCTTGTGTCCATAGGCTTGGTGTCCCACGTCCCACACGATGCGGTCGTAGGGCGTGTTGAACACATAGTGCAGGGCGACGGTCAGTTCCACCGTTCCCAAGTTGGCCGCGAAGTGTCCCGGATTGTGTGAAAGCTCCTCGATGAGGAATTCCCTGAGTTCCTTGCAAACCTCCGGCAAACTGTCCACATCGAGCTTGCGCAGCGCTTCGGGGGTATTTATGCTATCCAGCAGACGATAGTTTGTAGTCTCTGTACTCATCTCTTGATACCAAGGCATAACGGATGCAAACTTAGGTAAAAAAGTTCATTTTTCACTCCTGCCTGCCCAAAAATAGAAGAAATTTACCTATGTTTGCACTAAGAACGGTAATGTGTCAAAAGACACATCACCGTTGGGGACATTGCTTGACCACCCCACCAAGAGGGTGTGTCAAAACTTGAATAATATCAAGAAAAGGCACTTCGGAGGCCGTAGGCCGACCAAGCCTCCCCTATTAGGGGAGGTTTGGAGGGGTGTCAAGCAATGTCCCCGAAGTGTACAGGGCGGTAAAGCACCGGGTAGGACATGGCCCGCTTCCAAACGACACCTATATATAATGATAAGATCACTTGATATGAAAAAACTCTTTTTGGCAGCCTGCCTCTTGTTGTCAGCCTGCTTGCTCCATGCCCAAGGAGCGTTGCCGCGCCCCAAGTTGGTGGTGGGCGTCGTGGTGGACCAGATGCGTTGGGACTACCTCTACCGTTATTACGACCTCTATGGCGAGGGCGGCTTCAAGCGGTTGCTGGGCGAGGGCGTCAGTTGTGAGAACACACAGATAAACTACATCCCCACGGTGACGGCCATAGGCCACAGTTCCGTCTATACGGGTTCCGTGCCGGCCATACACGGCATCACGGGCAACAGCTTCCTTGTTGAAAGCACCGGGCAATGGATGTATTGCACCGAAGACCACTCGGTACAAAGCGTGGGCGGCGAAGGCCCCGCCGGGGAGATGTCGCCCCGCAATCTGCTCGCTTCCACTGTTACCGACGAGCTGCGCCTTGCCACCAACTTCCATGCCAAGACCATCGGCGTGGCTTTGAAAGACAGGGGCGCCATACTGCCCGCCGGCCACGCCGCCACCGCCGCCTATTGGTTCGACGACGACACCGGCAAGTGGATAACGAGCACCTATTACATGGAGCAACTGCCCGCATGGGTGGAGGCCTTCAACGGCCGGGACTTGGCCGCACACTATCTGAATCAAGACTGGAACCTGCTCTATCCCGCCGAAGCCTACACCCAAAGCACCCCCGACGACAACCGTTACGAAAGGCCTTTCACGCCGGGCGACGCCCCCGTCTTTCCCATACTCACCTCGCAGCTCTTCAAGGAGCAAGGCTACGGGCTTATCCGCACCACGCCTTTCGGCAACACCCTCACGTTGGACATGGCCAAGGCTGTGGTGGAGAACGAGCGGATGGGACAAGGCACCGATACCGACTTCTTGGCCGTGAGCCTTTCCAGTACCGATTACATAGGCCACCAGTTCGGCGTGAACGCCGTGGAGATAGAAGACACCTACCTGCGTTTGGACAAAGACTTGGGCGAGTTCCTCTCCTTCCTTGACGACGCCTTGGGCGAAGGCAATTACACCCTCTTTCTGACCGCCGACCATGGCGCCGCCCACAACATCAACTTCATGAAAGACCACGGCATCCCGGCCGACAAGTGGACATCCGACTTGACGCGTGCCGCCTTGGACTCGCTCTTGCAGACAAAGTACGGCGTGAGCGGCGCCCTTAGGAGCTTGGACTACTTCCAAGTGCATTTAGACCGTGCCAAGCTCGACGCCGCGGACGCCGACTTCCGGCAAGTTAAGGCCGACATCATCCGTCTGTTGCAGGCGGAAGCGGGCGTTGCCTACGTCATCGACATGGAGCGGGCGGCCGAGGCCACGGTGCCTGAGGCGGTGCGCGAGCGCGTAGTCAACGGATACTGCCGCGAGCGTTCGGGCGTCATTCAAGTAATCGTCGAGCCGGGTTGGTATGATGTATCCTCCACGGGCACGCCGCTCGGCACGAGCCACAGCGTGTGGAATCCTTACGACGCCCACATCCCCTTGCTGTTCTACGGGTGGGGCGTCAACGGCGGCGGCCGGCAGTTGAACCGGGAAGTCTACATCACCGACATCGCGCCCACCGTGGCCGCCTTGCTCCACATCCAGATGCCCAACGGCTGCATAGGCAAGCCCATTGAGGAGGTCATATCGCATTAAGGGAGACCAAGTAAGTCTCTATACTTACAACCTCCTTATCCAACACCTTCACCAGCCTTTTCACCTCATGCTTGTAGAACCATGGGGCACCATGGTACGTTTGCTTCTACAGAGGCAATCCAAGGCGTTTGGCCTTACTCTTCATAATAGACGCAGCCGCTTTCACCTACGAACTTGAATGGCTGCATCTACAAACTCGAGTTTATACATCCTATAAACTCGAATTCCTACATCTACAAACTCGAGTTTGTACACCCTAAGGAAAGCATTGATGAGTTTGCAACGACTGTATTGATGAAATGGCATCGACAGTATTGCTTAATCTGAATGGAAGCGCTTCGACTTGGTGAATGGAAGCGCTTCGACTCGGCGAATGGAAGCGCTTCCACTCATCCTAATGATCGTATTGATGAGTTTATAACGACAGTATAGATGAAGATCTATGAACTATGATGAAAAAGATGCATACGGTTAACGATAATTAGCATGAATAT
>JAJPYW010000019.1 GCA_021204715.1 Prevotellaceae bacterium | reverse complement strand
GGTTTAAAGTTGAATAACCTTTGACGCCTCACGGCGTCAAAGGTTTTTTTTGCCCTTGCGCGCACACTCCGGGCAGAGTCCCTTTACCACGTAGTTGATGCTTTCCACGGTGAATCCGTCGGGCAAGTTCACCAATGGCGTGGGGATGTTGGTGAAGCAGAAAGTCTTGTTGCAGGCAAGGCAGTGGAAGTGCGTGTGCAGGTCGTTCACTTGGCAGGAACAGCTGTCGCTGCACACGGCATACTTCAGCGAGCCGGTGCCATCGTCTATGCTGTGCACCAAGTGGTGCGACAAGAAGAGGCTGAGCGTGCGCGACAGCGTGGACTTGTCCACCGTGTCGAGCATCTCTTCCAAGTCGAGCAAGGAGACGGTGCGGCCGGCTTGCTGCATGGCCTTCAACACCAACAAGCGTATGGCGGTGGGAGCGATCTCCCTCCGCCTTAATTGTTCCAAGTAACGGTTCTCTTCCATATTATATCAAGTTGCTTGCATCTGCATCAGGAAAGCCCAAGTTAAGACATTTCCGGTACACCTATTATATATAGGCATTATATTGCCTTGCATACCTATTATATATATAACATTCCACCGCCTTGCCCGCGCCTTGCACTCCCCTCACTTGATGAGCCTTTGTATGCGCATCGCGTTCAAGATAGCTATCA
Source organism: Prevotellaceae bacterium (assembly GCA_021204715.1). Lineage (GTDB taxonomy): Bacteria > Bacteroidota > Bacteroidia > Bacteroidales > Bacteroidaceae > Bacteroides. The sequence continues at coordinate 3,071 of JAJPYW010000019.1, read as the reverse complement.
AAGCCACGCCCACATCGGCAAACACCGCTTCCCAAAGCGTGGCCAAACCGCCCGCGCCTAAAATCAGCACCAACAACTTCACGCCGAAAGTAAGCGATATGTTCTGCCACACAATGCGCCGCGTCTGTTTGCCCGCATGGATGGCGGTCGCCACTCTCGATGGCTGGTCGGTCTGTATCACCACGTCGGCCGTCTCGATAGCCGCGTCACTGCCCAATCCGCCCATGGCGATACCCACGTGGCTCAATGCCAATACAGGCGCGTCGTTGATGCCGTCGCCCACGAAAGCAACCTTGCGGGCGCCTTCCTTGCGCAAAGCCTCGATGTGCGCCACCTTGTCGTGAGGCAGCAAGTCACCGTAAGCCTCGTTTACGCCGATACGCTTGGCAAAGGTAGTGACAATCGCCTGCTTGTCGCCCGATAGAATCTGAATATTATTGATATTTAATTCTTTCAACCGCTCCACAGCTTGCTTGGCATCGGGCTTCAAGCTATCGGCAAGCAGCAAGTAGCCGGCATACCGGCCGTCCACCGCACACACCACCACAGTACCCACAATCTCTGCCAGCTCCTCCTTGGGATAAGCCACGCCAAAACGTTCAAGCAAGCGCGCGTTGCCCACAAGCAACCTGCAGCCACCCGCTTCAGTCTCCATGCCGAAGCCGGGAATCTCCTTCGTACCCGTGGTGGGCAGCAACTTGACGCCCCGCTCCATGGCGTAGGTCACGATAGCCGTGGCAATGGGGTGCGTGCTGTCCTGCTCGGCCGACGCGATGCGTTGCACAAGCAGCCTCTCCACTTTAGAAAGCGCCTTGTCCGCTCCCTGCTTTTCACGCATGCTCTCCACCACACCGTTTCCATTCACCGCGTGGCACGACGCCACCGAGAAAGAACCTTGCGTCAGCGTGCCCGTCTTGTCAAACACCACGGTGTCGATGCGTGTGATGGCATCCAAGTAGTTGCCCCCTTTGAAGAGTATACCCCGCCGGGAAGCCGCCCCGATGCCGCCGAAGTAGCTCAACGGGATACTCACCACCAAGGCACACGGACAAGAGATTACCAAGAACACCAATGCCCGGTAAAGCCAGTCGTTGAACACAAACGTGAACGCCCCGTTGCATAAAGAGTAGATGAACGGCACCAACACGATGAGCACCGCAAGCCCCGTGACCGACGGCGTATAAACACGCGCGAACTTGCGGATGAACTGCTCTGCCGGCGCTTTCCGCTCGGACGCGTTCTCCACCAACTCCAAGATACGGGCCAGCATGCTCTTGTCGAACGGCTTGGTCACTTTCAGCCTCACCACCTTGTCCGTGGCAATCATGCCGGCCAACACCTCCTGCCCATTCCATATATCGCGCGGCACGCTCTCGCCCGTCAAGGCAGAAGTGTTGAAAGCGGCCACATCATCCGTCAGCACGCCGTCCAAGGGCACACGCTCCCCCACCTTCACCTCAATCATCTCGCCCACCTTCACATGCCGGGGATTGACCGTGAGGCGCACCAACCCTTCACCTGATTGTCCGTCATGCTTCTCATGCACCACCGTGGCCGTCTCGGGGCGCACGTCAATGAGCGCGCCTATGTTGCGCATGGCCTTGTCCACCGCCTTGTCCTGAAACAGTTCACCCAATGAATAGAACAGCATCACGGCCACCCCTTCGGGATATTCACCTATATAGAAAGCGCCCATCATGGCGATGGTCATCAATGTGAACTCGTTGAACGCATCCCTTTCGCGTATGCTCTCCCACACTTCTTTGAACACCGGCAAGCCCACCGGCAGCAAAGCCACCAAGTACCAGCAGAAGCGGAATACACCGTTGGCGAAGAGTGCGACGTGCACGCCGTCCAACACAAGTCCCGCCGCCAGCAGCACCGCCGACAGCAGTATCCTCCAATAGTCATGCAAGAACGACGCATGTTCCCCGCCATGCCCGTGGCTGTGTTCGTGGCTGTGCCCGTGGTCATGGCTGTGACCGTGTTCATGACTATGCCCGTGTCCGTGTTCATGTCCATGCTGATGTTCATGCCCACATGCACATTCGTGTTCATGCTCATGTTCATGCTCATGTTCATGCCCGTGACACTCCTCATCCCCATGGCGATGTATATGTCTGTGCTCTTGGCAGCATTTACAAGTATGTCCCATATCTATTACTCTTTTTAATTCCGATGCAAAGGTAAGCCCTTGCCCATGCAACCAAGTTGCAAAGTCGCCCCTCAACCGTTAAAACACAAGCACTGCCGTAAATGCGTTTCCATTTCATTTGTCATATTCTTTCCTTTTATTACTTTTGCCCGTTGAATAAAAGAACAAGTCCGCGTAAAAAGCGGATAAAGGAAGGAAAGTGTTACCCATCCCGAAACGTCGCTCCCCCGCCGCCGGCTTGCACTCCATGCACAAAACGCACCGAAGCCAACTCTTTCCCGCTACCGACAATAATAGAACAAGAATAAGATGAAACGAGCCACAACCACCCTATTGACAATTCTCCTTATAGCAACCTGCGCCTATTCCCAAGATAACGGATTGGCGGCAAGGTTGGATTCACTCTTGGCAGTGAGTGTCGACTTATACAATGCCGCCCACTATGACGAAGCCGTTCAAGCCACTGCAGAAGCATTGAACATATTGGAAAACACCATAGGCAAGAACAATGCCGACTACGCCACACTATTAAGCAACGAGGCTTATTACAACTCCTTGTCGGGCAAGTACGCCGAAGCCATACAATTCGGGGCCGAAGCCGTCGACATCTATGAAAGGATAGACAACAAAGACAACCCCAACTACGCCCCTTCGTTAAACAATCTAACCATGTACCACGGAGCGGCCGGCAACTATGAAGAAGCGGTCAGGTTGGGAACAGAAGCATTGAAGCTGTTGGAAGAGACTATAGGCAAAGAGAATGTCACCTATGCCACCTTATTAAACAACTTGGCAAACTATCATGCTTCATTGGCCGATTATGCCGAAGCCATAAGACTTGGCACCGAAGCGATGCGCCTATACGAGAAGACATAAGGCAAAGACAACCTCGAATACGCCAAATTGGCAAGCAACA
>JAJPYW010000199.1 GCA_021204715.1 Prevotellaceae bacterium | reverse complement strand
AAGGAGATGTTGTCGATGAACGACTCGGCGTTGTTGGTGGCATCGCTGCCCGTGCTCACCTTGCCGCCGATGACTATCTGCACGCGGTCGTTGAAGAAGCGTTGCGAGTAGCGGAAGCTGAAGTCTTTCTGCGTGTCGCCCGTCTCGGCCGAGGTGCGGTCTTCCACGCCCACACTGAGGCTGGCGTTCTTCATGCCGCCTGCCAAGGAGTTGATTTGGTTCTGGATGACGGAGTTCAACGCGGCGCCCATGGTGAGGCTGCCGCTGCCGCCGCTGCCCAAGTAGATGCCGGTGGCAAGCATGGCGATGGCTTGCTTGGCCCGCTCGTCGGCGTCCATGGACTGCAGCTCGTTCTCTACGGTGGCGTCTTCGGGCGCGGCGATGTCGAAGATAAGGTCGGGCGCGTCGAGGCTGCCCTTGATGCCGATGGACACCTCGAAGTTCACCGAACGCGAGGTGTCGTCGTCGCCGTCGGATACAGAGGAACGTATGCGCTCGGTGGCCGTCAAGTCGAGCGTGGGGCTCATGATCTCGCCCCGCCAGTCCACGTAGCTGCCCGAAGTGAACTCGAAATCCTTCAGCGGGATGATGGGCAGCGAGTAGCGCATCACGCCTCCCGTAAGCGTGTAGCGTCCCATGAGGCTCATGTCGCCCTGCGCCGAGTAAATCAGGCTCAAGTCGCCGCCGCCTTCCAGCTCGATGTACTTGCTGCGGTCGGCGCTCAAGTCGGCGCGCAGGCGCACGGCGTCGTCAATGTGTACCGACATGTTCAGTTCCAATCCGCCAAGGGGCAGCTGGTCCACTTGTGCCTGTTCCACCGAGGTGGTGTCGGCAAAGGAGACGAACGTTACCAATCCGTCCAAGCGGTCCTCCACGGTGAGGGGCGAGTTGGTCAGCACGTAGGTCACGTTGGTGTTGCCAAGCAAGTTCATGTTGCCGCGTATGGCCAGGGCGTCTAACGGTCCTTTGGCGGTGGCGTTGAAGTCGACCACCACCTTGCCGTAGACGAGGCTCTCGCGCGTGTGGGCGGCGTCCAAAAGGGTGTAATTCTCGGCGTTCAGCGTCAAGTCGGCCGTGGGGCGGTTCAGGTTGCTGAAGTCTACGTTGCCGTCGATGGTGAAGGGGTTGCGGCTGGTGGTGTAGATGGAGAACTTGTCTAAAGTCACTTTGTTGTCGGCCACGGTAATGGGACGGCTGTCGAACCAATAGCGCGCGCCCATGGGGGTGATGAAGACGTTGGCGCTGTCCTGCAAGGCGAGCGAGCCTTGTATGTCGGGCGCGTCCATGTAGCCTTTCACGCTCACGCTGCCCACGGCCGAGCCTTTAAGCACGAGCATTTGGTCGGGCACGAAAGCGTTGGCCATTTCCAAGGGGAAGCGGTTCAAGCTCGCCGTCAGGTCGAGCGAGTCCTTCCCGCCGCGTTGCGCCCACACGCCGTCGGCGGTGAGCACTTGCTCGCCGTTATAAGAGAAGAAAGCGCTCAGGTCGTGCGTGTGCTCGTCCACGGGCATCCACGACGCGCCCAAGCCTATGTCGCCCACCGGCTGGTGTTCGTAGGCCAACTCCTTGATGCCGGCGCCGGCCGAGAGTTGCAGCGACGATTCCGTTTGGATGTAGTGCGCCTTGGCGGTGAAGAGCCCCTTGACGTGCGGCAGGTAGGGCAGCATGTTGCTGATTTCCTCCAATTGGAAGTTGCTCAGCTCCACGTTCATGTTCTGCAGCGAAAGGGTGTCTTGGGTGTCTGACTGCAGGCGGAAGCTAAGCCCGTCGTCGCTCTCCATGTCCACGTTGGCATAGACGCGCAGGTTCTTGTGCATGTATATCCAGTTGTGCTCCTCGGGGAAGTGGAATTTGCGGAAGGCGATGACGGGTTCTTCGGGAACGAGGTTCACCAACAGTCCGTTTCCCTTGCCGCGCCCCTCTATGAGCGGGGTGGCGTTCAAGCCGAACAGAATGCCCGTCTCTCCCTCGGCATTGGTGTACTCCACGGTGAGCCCCATGTTCTCATTGCGTATCTCGCCTGTCAAGGCGCCCTTGAAGGTGAGTTCCGGGTTGTCGGGCCCGTTGATGACGCCCGCCCGCAAGGTCATCTTGGCGGTGTCTTGCCGTATGGTGAAGAAGATGGTGTCGAGCTGCATGGCGTCGTTGTGCAGCCCGATGATGGCCGAGCGGCCGTTGATGCCTATCCGCGGGGTGAAGCCGAAGTCGAGCCTGAATTTGTCGTAACTGATGCCCTTCGTGGCGAGGAAGTAGCTCACGGGGTTCTCCTTGCCGGCTTGCAAGGTGAGGCCTGCCGTAGGAAGTGCCCGCCTGAGGGCGGCGTGGTCCAAGCGGCGGTCGTCAATCTGCTCCATGAGCAAGGAGGCGAAAGCGCTGCCTTGGTCGACGAGCTGTTGCAAGGTGCCGCGCGAGAGGAAGCGGAACTTCAGGTCGCCCGCGTCGGCCAAGAGCTTGATGGAGTCTTGGCGGGCTTCGGCGCCCAAGTCGAAAGCGAAGGGATGTTCCAACGGCTTGGAGGCGATGCCAAGTTCATAGAGGTTCACATCGTCCACGTTCAAGTGGAACTTGCCGTCTAAGTAGGTCTTGTCAAGGTGCAGGTCGGCGGTTGTCTGCATCTTGAGTAAATCGTTGTCGACAGTGAGCCTGAGTGCCGCCACGCACGCTTTCAAGGCGCCGTCGAGCTTGACGCCCGAGAAGTGCCGGCTGCCGTATTGCAACTCGTCGAGCCGCGTCTGCAACACGGCGGTGGTGGTGGCAGCGGTGAAGTCCACGCCCTGGCCGCGTGCCGAGAGCGAGGCCGTGAGCGTGAAGATGGAGTCCTGCGGCATGAAGTCGTGCAGTTGCAGGCTGTTTATGGCAAGGTCGGCATGGTAGGCGTCATTAGAGAGGTTATAGTCGGCTTTCAGGTTCAAGGAGCCCTCCTTCTCTTGCAGGTTCAAGGAGGCGTTGTATTGGGGACCTTCCATGGTGACAAGGGCCGAAAGGCGCATGCTGTCGGGCACCACGATGGAGCCGTCGGGCTCGCTGCCCGAAAGGGCGGTGAGGAAGTTAAGGTCGTTAGTAGCCATCTCCAAGTCAATCTTTCCCGTGCGCCGGGCATCGTCGGCCAAGTCCCACAGCTCGCCGCCGCCGCTTATGGAGAAAGCGCCGGGCAGGTCGATGTCTATGCGCGAGAGCTGCATCTGCTTCAAGTTCCCCTCGGTGCCCGCATGGATTTCCAAGGGACGGAAGGGATAGGCGTCCTTGAAGCTGTCGGGCAGTCCGCCGGTGAAGAGCAACACGTCCTGCTTGCCTATGTAAGCGTTGAAGCGGGCCGTCAGGCGGCCGGTGGTGGGAATGTCCACCAACTCCCAGTAGGTCTGCGCGGTGAAGTCCATCTCGCTGTGGGGCGTCTGCAGTTTGAGGGAAGGAACGCGTATCACGGTGGAGTCGGCCTCGAAGCTGCCGGTGAGTGAAGTGACACTAAGCCCGGAGCGTTCCCGGAAGGAGAACTCACTGATGACGGCTTTCATGTCGCGTCCGCGCAGCAGCACCGAGTCGATGCCTACGGTAAGGTCGCGCAGGGCGATGTGCGAGGCGTCGAAGCCTTCCGCGGGCGCGGCCGTGCCGCTGTTGTAGTCGATGGAGGTGCCGCCGATGGAGAAACGGCGGCAGCTGTAGTACTGGTTCTCCAAGTCGGCGCCGGCCTCGTCGATCTGCGCCGCGCCTATCATGGCGGCTATCGACATCGTGTCTAAG
>JAJPYW010000235.1 GCA_021204715.1 Prevotellaceae bacterium | reverse complement strand
GGGTTGGACCGGTTAAATGAATATCTGACTTTTAAAATTTAGTACATTGAAAATAAAGAAAGTACTTGTGTCGCAGCCAGAGCCGGCTTCTGTCAAGTCTCCTTACTACGACATAGCGGAAAAGCACGGCGTGAAGATAGACTTCCGCCCGTTCATCAAAGTGGAAAGCGTGTCCGCCAAAGAGTTCAGGCAACAAAAGATCAGCATACTGGACCATACTGCCGTCATCTTCACCTCACGTCATGCCATCGACCATTTCTTCCACCTTTGCACCGAATTGCGGGTAACGATTCCCGAAACCATGAAGTACTTCTGCGTCTCCGAAACCATCGCCCTGTACATCCAAAAGTATGTACAATACCGCAAGCGGAAGATTTTCTTCGGAGGTACGGGGAAGTTCGACGACTTGTTGCCGGCCATCATCAAGCACAAGACAGAGAAATATCTTGTCCCCATGTCCGATGTCCACACCGATGAAATCAAAAACCAACTCGACAAGCATAAAATCCTGCACAGCGAGGCGGTAATGTACCGCACCGTCAGCAACGACTTCACTCCCGAAGAGACCTTCGACTACGACATGTTGGTCTTCTTCAGCCCTGCCGGTGTAGCCTCCCTGCAGAAGAACTTTCCCCACTTCGACCAGCAAGAAATCAAGATAGGCACCTTCGGCTCCACTACCGCGCAAGCCGTGCGCGACGCCGGATTGCGGTTGGACTTGGAAGCCCCAAGTGTCAAGGCACCTTCCATGACCGCCGCCCTTGATCTCTTCATTACGGAGAACAACAGAGGAAAATAAGCGGGACAACCCTTCTTATTCCTCACCCGCCATCCCTTTCTGCCATGGCACATACCCTGCACAAGTCCGAAAGGTTACACAAAAGAAGCGTCATTGAAAAAATGTTCGCCGGAGGGGCACGCTCCTTCTCCCTTTACCCCCTGCGTGTGGTCTATCAGTCTTCCGACACGTTGACCGCGCCCGCCGCCATCCTTATATCCGTCTCCAAACGCCGCTTTAAACGCGCGGTGGACAGGAATCTTTTGAAACGCCGCATCCGCGAAGCCTACCGCCTGCACAAACCGCCGCTTTTGGAAACGCCCGCACTCAAGCAGCGTCCCTTGGCTATCGCCTTCATCTACCTTTCCCCCAAGATAGAGCCTTGGCACCTTATCGAAACGCGCGTGAAAACCGCCTTGGCACGCATTGCCGAGCAATCTTCCCGCCTTGTGCCGCCAAGCGCGGACAGTGCGGCAAGCGCACAAGCCACAAACCCGGCCGAAGCATGAAACAACTGATCACCTACTTGTTGCTGCTTCCCATCTACTTCTACCGGAAGTGCATCTCCCCCATGACACCTCCATCTTGCCGTTTCACACCCACCTGCTCGGAGTACGCCATCGAAGCCATCCGCAAGCACGGTCCTTTCAAAGGCCTGTGGTTAGCCGTCAAGCGGGTGCTGCGTTGCCATCCTTGGGGCGGTTCCGGTTACGACCCCGTACCATGACCATAACCTAAGATGTAACGTACCCATATTTGCGATGACAACCATTCCCCTTGACATACACACCCACCGGATACCTCTACAGCCCGGCACGGCCATCGTCAACCGTTATCCCGATACATTCCGTGCCGAAGGAACCGGGTTCTGGTCGGTAGGCATCCATCCATGGTACATCCCGCCGCCCGAAGAAGCCGGATTTCCGCATCCTACGCTTGCCCAAGCTAAAGCCCTCTTGGAAGCCGCCGTGCAGTTGCCCCAAGTCCTTGCCGTAGGAGAAGCCGGGCTCGACCGCTTGGCCACCGCCCCCATGTCGTTGCAAATGGAAATCTTTACCTACGAAGCGCAGCTCGCCATGACGGTTAACAAGCCCCTTGTCATACATCTTGTCAAGGCTGTAGAGGAACTGCTGATGCTCAGGCGGCAGCTCCGCCCTGCCAATCCTTGGATTATCCACGGCTTCCGCGGCAACGCCATCCAAGCGAATGGCCTCATCAAGCAAGGATTATACCTCTCCTTCGGCGAACATTACCATGAAGAAGCATTGTGTCTTGTTCCCGAAGACTCTCTTCTCATAGAGACCGACGAGAGCGCCCTGCCCGTCGACACCCTCTACGAACGGGCCGCTTTGATACGCCACACCCCCGTGAAAGCCCTGCGCCAAAGCATAGAGGGAAACGTACGCCGCCTCTTTTTTAAAAGCTAAAGGTTGCATCTTCCGTGAAAGAGTAGTACTTTTGCAGCACATTATCAGAAAAAAGCCCTTACAATGAACTTTGTAGAAGAATTAAGATGGCGTGGCATGCTCCACGACATGATGCCCGGCACCGAAGAGTTGTTGGCAAAAGAACAAGTCACCGCCTACATCGGGTTCGACCCCACCGCCGACTCCCTGCACATAGGCCACCTTTGCAGCGTCATGATACTGCGCCACTTCCAGCGTTGCGGCCACAAGCCCATCGTGCTCATCGGCGGCGCCACCGGCATGATAGGCGACCCGTCGGGCAAGTCGGCCGAACGCAACTTGTTGGACGAGGAGACCATCGCCCGCAACATGGCCGGCATGAAGCGGCAGATGGCCAAGTTCCTTGACTTCGACTCGGATGCCCCGAACCATGCCGAAATGGTGAATAACTACGACTGGATGAAAGACTTTACCTTCTTGGAATTCGCCCGCACCGTGGGTAAGCACATCACCGTGAACTATATGATGGCCAAAGACTCGGTCAAGAAGCGCCTCAACGGGGAAGCCCGAGACGGACTCTCCTTCACCGAATTCACCTACCAATTACTGCAAGGCTACGATTTCCTTCACTTGTATGAAACCAAGGGATGCAAGCTCCAAATGGGTGGAAGCGACCAATGGGGCAACATTACCACAGGCTCCGAATTGATACGCCGCACAAATGGTGGAGAGGCATTCGCACTCACCTGCCCCCTCATTACCAAAGCCGACGGCGGCAAATTCGGCAAGACCGAATCGGGCAACATCTGGCTCGATCCCCGCTACACCTCTCCCTACAAGTTCTACCAATTCTGGCTCAACGTAAGCGATGCCGACGCCGCGCGCTACATCAAGATATTCACCGCCCTTGGCAAAGAGGAGATAGAAGACCTCACCTCGCGCCACGAGGCTGCCCCGCACCTGCGCCTTCTACAGAAGCGGTTGGCACAAGAAGTCACTGTCATGGTGCACTCCAAGGAGGCTTGGCAGGCTGCCATCGACGCCTCGGGCATCCTCTTCGGCGAGGCCACCGCGGAAGCGCTCAAACGGCTCGATGAAGAGACATTGCTGGCTGTCTTTGAAGGCGTACCCCGTTACGAGATATCGCGCGATGCCCTCGCCGCCGGTGTCAAGGCCGTAGACCTCTGCGTGGAGCACGCCCCGCTATTCACCTCCAAAGGCGAGATGCGCAAACTCGTGCAAGGCGGCGGTGTCTCCCTGAACAAAGAGAAGTTACCGGCCTTCGACCGCATTGTCACCACCGACGACCTGCTCGACGGCAAGTACCTGCTCATACAACGCGGAAAGAAGAACCACTACCTGCTTACAGCCAAATAAAAGTATGCGGCGATAATGTGAAAGAGCAGGGAGGAATTCATATATACCCCAAAAAGCCCGCAAATAGGTAAGGATAAAAATAGATACGAAATATTTGCATATTCCGCAACAACCCCCTATCTTTGCTCCGCTATTAGAAACACATCCCAGCAAATTGGACTATGGTGTAATGGCAGCACAACAGATTTTGGTT
>JAJPYW010000236.1 GCA_021204715.1 Prevotellaceae bacterium | reverse complement strand
GGGTGGGCGATAGGTGCTCTTTCAAGCCGATGCGCTCGATGAAGTAGAGGTCGGCGTCCAATATCTCCTGCGGCGTGTGTCCGGAGAGCACACGGATGAGCAACGTGATGATGCCTTTCACTATCAGCGCGTCGCTCTCGGCTTGGAACACCACTTTCCCGTCTACTACGTCGGCTTGCAGCCACACACGGCTTTGGCACCCTTCTATCAAGTTCTGCTGCGTCTTGTAGCAAGCCGGAAGCGGCGCTTGCCCGCCGCCCAGGTCGATGAGGTACTGGTAGCGGTCCATCCAGTCGTCGAAATCCTCGAACTCTTCGATGACTTCGTTTTGTATTTCATTGATTGTCATGTTGCTTCTGTTTTATTTTTCGTTGTAGATTACATCCAATACCGTCTGCCCCACGGCCGTGAGCGTGGCTTTGTCTATGATGTCCATGTTGTCGTCCGTGGTGTGCCAGAAGTCGCCGAAGCCGCTCTCGCAATCCAAGCAATAGTTGATGATGTCCACGCAGGGAATATGCCGCAGCCGGTACACATACACGTGGTCGTCGGTAATCTCGCTGCCCTCGCTTTGGCGGAACCACCCCCCGTAACCCAAGCGGCGCGCGGCACCCCATATCTTCTTTACTTCGCTGCCGGCCGTCTGCTTGGAGAAGCGCTCTTGGTAGAAGGTGCCGCCCTTGCCGCCCACCATGTCTAAAAGGATGCCGAAGCGCGCCGTGTAGCCCTCCACGTGGGGTACACGGCCCCAGTATTGCGAGCCCAAGCACCATGTGTCGGCTTTGTAGGGGCCGGTATAGAAGTAGGGCGAGCCGTAGTCTTCGGCGTCGAAGAAGGCGATGTCTATGCCCACGGCGGGCGCCTGCTCTTGCAGCAGACGGGCCACTTCAAGCAACACGCCCACGCCGCTGGCACCGTCGTTGGCGCCCAATATGGGGTTGCGGTGCCGCGTCTTGTCCTTGTCTTGGTCGGCGTAAGGACGGCTGTCCCAGTGGGCGCACAGCAGCACGCGCTTCTTGCTTTCGGGGTTGAAGGCGCCGATGATGTTGCGCGCCTTCAAGAGCGTGTTGTCGTAGGCCACCAAGTCGGCATACTGGTTGTAGACCACCGCGCCGAAAGCCTGCAGGCGGCCTGCTATGTAGTCGCCGCAGGCCCCGTGCGCCTCCGTGTTGGGCACGCGCGGGCCGAAAGCGGTCTGCTCGGATACGTACAAGTAGGCGCTGTCGGCATTGAAGGCGGGCGCTTCCACCCGTGTTTCGGCCACGGCGCCGCCGCCCGCTCCGTCCTCTTTGTGGCTGTTGTTGCTGCAGGCCACCACCGCCACGAAGAGCAGTGTCCATACACTCCCGGTAAAATTCCGCTTCCTGTCCATTATATATGAAAATTAAGTTCTACTCCCGTCCCGCTTACCTGCAACGACACGGCCGCGCCGTTCAAGAGCGGCAAGTTCTCCGGACCGTGTCCCACGGGGAAACCGAAGCACACGGGATAGTTGTATCCTTTCAAGATGTCGGCCAAGGCTTCGTAGAGCGGCTTGCCCAAGGAGAGGTCTTCGGTATAGTCTGTAAACCCGCCGATGACAAGGCCGTGCAACCGTTCCAACACGCCGCCCAACTTCAAGTTGTAGACCATGCGCTCCACGGCGTGCGGACGCTCGCCCACATCTTCTATAAAGAGTATGGTCCCCTCGGGGGGAATGTCCCAAGGCGTGCCGCGCAAGCCGTACATCACAGCCAAGTTGCCGCCCCGCAAGATGCCTTGGGCACGCCCCTTGTGGTTCAGCTTGTGTGGCCGGCAGCGGTAGCCGAAGCCTCCCTTTACGGGGCGCACTGCCTCGGCCGTGCCTGCGGTGAAATGGCCCAAGAGAATGTCTTTCAAGGCCAACGTGCACGGGTTGTCGTGCGGTTCTTCGGCCAAATGGCGCGCCATGGGCGCGTGCAGCGACACGTATCCTTCCTTTTGGAACACGTTGTGCAAGGCGGTGATGTCGCTGAAGCCCACGAGCCACTTGGGGTGCCGGGCAAAGCCGTCGAAGCGCAGCTTGTCAATCAAATGCACCGCTCCATATCCGCCGCGGCTGCAGAAGATGGCCTTCGCCTCTTCATCGTCCATGGCCGCCTGCAAGTCGGCCAAGCGTTGCGCCATGGTGCCTGCATAACGTCCGCGCGCGCCGGCGGCGTGCCGTGCCATGACCGTCTGCAGCCCCCACGACCGGAGCGCCTTCCGCGCCCCGCCAAGCAAGGCCGGCGCTATGGCTCCCGAAGGCGAGACCACCACTACACGGTCGCCCGCTTGGAGGTAAGGAGGATAAACAAGACCATTCATGCGGCAGCGTTGATTATTGCACAAAAGTACACAATTCATCACACACTGCAGCGGCGCGCGCCCTTTTTTCACTCTCTTTTTTCCCTTGCAGGCTTGGGCTGCGGTGTGATTTTTGGCAAAATGATATATAAATATCCAAAGCCGAAGGTTAAAGGTCTTGCGTTTGTGCGCGGTTTTTCAGATATTTGCTCAAACTTTAGACTATGGATGTGATTCAGAATTTCAATCAATTGACAGCCTCGTTGAAGGCCTCGGGTAAAAAGAAGCGCATCGCGGTGGTTTGTGCCGACGACCCGCATACGGAATATGCCCTTTCACGGGCACTTGAAGAGGGCATTGCCGACTGCGTGTTGCTGGGCGACGCCACCCGCTTGAAGGCCTATCCCGCCTTGAAAGCATATCCCGACAGGGTGGAAATCATTCATATTACCGATGTTGACCGGGCCGCGCGCGAGGCCGTGCGCTTGGTGCGCCAAGGCAAGGCCGATATCCTTATGAAGGGCATCATCAACACCGACAACTTGCTTCATGCCATCCTCGACAAGGAGCATGGCCTGCTGCCCAAGGGCCGCTTGTTGACACACTTGGCCTGCATGCAGATTCCTTCTTACAACAAGCTGCTCTTCGTGACCGACGCCGCCGTCATCCCCAACCCCACGCTGCAACAACGCGAGGAGATGATACGCTACGCCATCCGTGTGTGCCACCGTTTCGGCATCATGCAGCCGCGCGTCGCCCTTATCCACTGCACCGAGAAGGTCAGCCCCAAGTTCCCCTTGTCGCTCGATTACGCCGAGTTGGTGGAGCAAGACGCGGCAGGTCTCTTCGGCGACGCCATCGTCGACGGCCCCATGGACGTGAAGACAGCCCTCGACAGGGAGAGCGGCCTTGTGAAAGGCATCGCCTCCACCATCGAAGGACAGGCCGACGTGCTCATATTCCCCGACATCGAGGCAGGCAACGTGTTCTACAAGACCATCTCCTTGTTCACCGACGCCCAGATGGCCGGCTTGTTGCAAGGCCCCGACTGCCCTGTGGTGGTGACATCGCGCGGCGACACCGGCCTTACCAAATACTACAGCATCGCCATGGCCTGCCTCACCGCATAACCTCGCCTGCGCTATGAGAATACTTGCCATCAATCCCGGTTCCACGTCGACGAAAATCGCCGTCTATCAAGACGAGACACCGCTTTTTATAGAGAACATACGCCATTCGGCCGAAGAGATAGCCGCGTTTCCCCGCATCATCGACCAGTTTGAATACCGCAAGAACTTGGTGCTGCAGAAGCTGCGCGAACACGACATTCCCTTCGCTTTCGAGGCCATCATAGGGCGGGGCGGACTGTTGAAGCCCATTCCCGCCGGCGTCTATGAAGTGAACGACGCCATGCTCGACGACATCCTTAACGCCATGCGCGTGCATGCCTGCAACTTGGGCTGCCTCATCGCTTCCGAGCTGG
>JAJPYW010000131.1 GCA_021204715.1 Prevotellaceae bacterium | reverse complement strand
GGGCTGAAACGCGACGAGTTCGTGGCGGGCTGTTCCGACTTGGACGACGTGATTGTGTTCTTCGGCGACGGGCGCTACATCATTACCTCGGTGGCCGAGAAGAAGTTTGTGGGCAAGGACATTCTCTACTTGAACGTGTTCAAGAAGAGCGACAGCCGCACCGTCTACAACGTGGTGTACCGCGATGGCAAGGACGGCACGAGCTACATGAAGCGCTTTGCCGTGACGGGCGTGATACGCGACAGGGAGTATAACTTGACGCAGGGCACACCGGGCTCGCGCGTTACTTATTTCACGGCCAACCCCAACGGCGAGGCCGAAGTGATCAAGGTGACGTTGCGCCCCAACCCGAGGGTGCGCCGCATCATCTTCGAGGAGGATTTCAGCGCCCTTGCCGTGAAGGGACGCGGGGCCGTGGGCAAGATATTGACGAAGCTGCCCGTGCACAAGATAGCCTTGAAGCAGCACGGCGGCTCCACGCTTGGCGGGCGCAAGGTGTGGTTCGACCGCGACATACTGCGCTTGAACTACGACGGGCGGGGGGAGTACTTGGGCGAGTTCCAAAGCGGCGACCATATATTGGTGGTGCTGAACAACGGCGATTTCTATACCACGGGCTTCGACCTTTCCAACCATTACGACGCCGATATACGCATCATCGAGAAGCACGATGCGGGAAAGGTGTGGACGGCGGTGCTCTACGATGCCGACCAAGGGAAGCTGCCCTACATCAAGCGTTTCTGGTTCGAGGCAAGCCAGCGCAAGCAGAACTACTTGGGCGGCAACCGCAAGAACCGCCTCGTGTTGCTCACCGACGAGCCTTTCCCGCGGTTGGAGGTGGTGTTCGGCGGGTTGGACAGCTTCCGCGAACCCATGGTGGTGGAGGTGGAGGAGTTCACGGGCGTGCGCAGCTTCAAGTTCCGAGGCAAGCGGCTTACAACGTATAAGATAGACACCGTGAACGAGTTGGAGCCGTTGCGTATGCCGCCGGCAGAGCCTGGGCCGGAGGAGGAAACGCCGCTGCAACCACCGCAGGAACAGCAAGCCGCCACAGGAGAGATGAAGCTCTTTGCGGACGAGGAGACTTACGGAAAGAATCCGGTAGGGGAGGATAATGCCGGCGGTAAAGTGAATGAATCAGGCAAGGACACTTCAGCTGCCGAGCCTTGACGGGTGTGTGATAACAATCTTTGACCGCCACGCTCATGAGAAGGTACTGTCGTTTCACCCTATACCGGCTTTTGCCGCTGCTCTGCCTGCTTGCAGGCGTGAAGACCTTCGCACAGCTGCCCGAGACGGCACTTTCGGTAGGCGTCAAGCCCACCCGTTACGTCACCCGCGCCACGCTTTATGGTGTGGGTTTCGCCAACGTGTACGACACCTACCTGTCGCCACAAGAGTACAAGGGAGTGGACTTCCGCCTGTCGCACGAGAGCATGCGCATGACGCGTTTCATGGACGGACGCTTGTCGTTGCAGAGTTTCTTTCAGGCCGATGTGGGCTACACGCACAACCATGTGGAGAACAACAATACTTTTTCCATGTTGGCCAACTGGAACTACGGACTGCACTATAACTTCCCCATTACGGAGAATTTCAAGCTGCTGGCCGGCGGATTGGTGGACTTGGACGGGGGCGCGCTCTACAACTTGCGCAACAGCAACAACCCGGCGTCGGTGAGGGCCTACGGCAATATCGACGCTTCGGGCATGGCGGTGTGGAGGGTGCGCGTGGGGCACTATCCGCTGACATTGCGCTACCAAGTGAACCTGCCGCTTATGGGCATGATGTTCTCCCCGCATTACGGGCAGTCTTACTACGAGATTTTCACGCTTGGCAACCACCGGGGGGTGCTGCATTTCACCTCGCTGCACAACGCTTTGTCTTTAAGGCAGATGTTGACGGCTGACTTGCCCGTGCGGCGGGCCAAGATGCGGGTGGCTTACTTGTGGGACATGCAGCAGTCGAAGGTGAGCGGCCTGCGCACGCATGCCTACGGCCACGTCTTCATGGTGGGAATGGTGAAGGACCTCTATCTCTTGGAGGGGAAACGGCACAGGTAGCTTGACGAAGGAGGAGCGGATGGAAAGGTATAATAATATAAGGTACGCGCGAAGGGTGCGGAAAGCGGGCAATGACGTAAGAAACATGGCCCGGCTGCTTTACATGCTTGTTGCATGGGCGGCGGCGCTGCTTCTTGTGGCCGGCTGCGTGCGCGAGGAAGATGTGGACAACACGCCCCGGGGCAACTTCGAGGCGTTGTGGAAGCTCATCGACGAGCACTACTGTTTCTTGGACTATAAAGGGATAGACTGGGACGCCGTGTACGAAGCATACAGCCCCCGCATTACAGACGACATGACCGACGACGGGCTTTTCGAAGTGCTGGGCGAAATGCTGAACGAACTCAAGGACGGGCACGTGAACCTCTCTTCGGCATTGAATGTATCTTATTACGACGCTTGGTACCAAGACTATCCGCGCAACTACCGCGAGGACATCGTGGAGGACTACTACTTGGGAAAGGCCAGCAGCGACTACCGCACGGCGGCGGGTATCAAATACAAGATATTGGACGACAACATAGGCTACGCGCGCTACGACAGCTTCGAGGACGCGGTAGGCAACGGCAACTTGGACGAGATGCTCTCTTACCTTGCCATTTGCAACGGGCTGATTTTCGACGTGCGCAGCAACGGGGGCGGCATCATTACCAACTCCTCGCGCATCGCCGCGCGCTTCACCAACGAGAAGACGCTTACGGGCTACATCCTGCACAAGACGGGCACGGGGCACAGCGACTTCTCCGATCCTTATCCCATCTACTTGGAGCCGAGCGACGGGGTGCGCTGGCAGAAACCGGTGGTGGTGTTGATGAACCGCCGCTCTTACAGTGCCACCAACGACTTTGTGAACGCCATGCACTGCCTGCCCGGGGTGACTTTGATGGGCGATACCAGCGGCGGTGGCTCGGGCCTGCCTTTCACGTCGGAATTGCCCAACGGGTGGAGTGTGCGTTTCTCGGCCAGCCCGCACTTGGATGTGGACATGCAGCAGATAGAGTGGGGCATAGAGCCTGACGTGAAGGTGGACATGGACGAGGTGGACGCTTTCAACAACATCGACACCATCATAGAGACGGCACGCGCCTTCTTGAACGGAAACGTGGCGGCAGAGTGAACTTTCCTTCTTTTTTATTGCCGGTATACGGGGAAAAGTTCTTATATTTGCCACCGCCGGCGGTGGCGCTTGCAAATAGTTGTGTGCCGACGGCTTTAGGAACCCGCGGGTGTGGCGTAATTGGCAGCCGCGCCAGACTTAGGATCTGGTGCCGTGAGGCGTGTAGGTTCGAGTCCTATCACCCGCACTTCAACACAAAATGCCAAAGCTTGGCACGGGTGTGGTGTGAATGTTTATATATTTTATGTGCAAAAGGCACTTTTTGTGGTTTTTTTTCATGAATATGGATAAGTAATTTTATTTTTCCATATCTTTGCACGCAGAATTAATGGAATTAGAAGTTTATATTATAGAAAACTAAAAAATGGTTAAACTAAATTGGTGAAATTATGAAAAAGATTGTGCTTAGTTTACTGGCATGTGCGATGTTTGCTGTAGCCGCAAACGCCCAAACCGCCATCGAAGGAAAGAAATTCTTTGATAATTGGTCCGTTGGTTTGAACGTCGGCGGCGCTACTCCGTTACATAACGGTTCATTCCATCCTGTTATAGGAATCGGTGTCGACAAGAAATTGAATACGGTCGTAGGATTCGGTCTTGAGTTCACGAGTGCTTTCAA
>JAJPYW010000136.1 GCA_021204715.1 Prevotellaceae bacterium | reverse complement strand
ACTCGGCCAACTTCTTGGAGAGGTCGTTCTTGATCTCCACACTGATTTGGTTGGCACGTTTGCCTATGATGGCCACCGTTTCATAAATATTGCCGGTATCGGCGCACACCTGCATCAAATCGCGTGTGGGAGTTGTGACAGGCGCGTTGGTTTTTCTGTAATCCATAAACTGATGTTATATTAACTGATAGCTGTTTCTCTAATTGTTTACCGTTTGCCGGACGTTGCCTTCGCCTCCGGCTGTCAACCCTGCCAATCATCGTCGTCGCCGGCATAGCCCACGTTGTCCAAGCGCTTCTGGGCCGAGCGGAAGATGCGGTCGGCGTCTTTCAAATACTTGCTGTCGGGGAACTCGTTTGTGAAGGAGTAATACTCGTCTATCGCCTCGCGGTAACGCTCGGCCTGCCGTTCCACTATACTGTAAATGGCCATTTCATACTTGGCCTTCAGTATCAAGAAAGAAAGTTCCTCGCGCAAGTCGGTATAAGGATAATCCTTCAAGGCGTTCTGGGCGGTGATAACGCACGACAGGTAGTTGTTGCCCAAATAGATGCCCATATTATAATAGAGCTTGGCCGAAAGAAATTCTTTCATGACCAACTTGTCTTGCAGGGTAAAGATCATATCCTGCGCCTCGTCTTTCTTCGAGCTCTCGGGGAAGTATTCCAAGAAGAGTTGCAACTCCTTCAAGGCACTGTAAGTGGCCGTCTGGTCCAAGCGCGGCTCGGGCGTGTCCAAGTAGAGTGCCTTGCCGGCATGGAAACGGGCCAGCTCGGTGAAAGTGCCGCGCGGGTAGACGTTGTAATATTGAACAAATGTCTGCGAGGCCGTCTGGTAGTTGCCTTGGTTGTAGTAGCACATGCCCAACATGTAGAGCGACTCCTCGGCATTGGCCGTTCCTTTCAAGATGGTGATGAGTTCGTTCAGCAAGGTGGCCGCACGGCCGTAACGTCCGTTGGCAAAGTAGTTCTTGGCGGCTTCATACTTGTATTCGTAGTTGTTGCTTTTCAGCAACATCGAATACTCTCCGCAGGAAGAGAACACCAAGAGTGCCGACAACATTATCAGGATATTTTTCTTCATGCTGTTCAAATAATGCGCAAAGATAGAAGTTCACCATGAATTAAACAACGTTGCCGCCTTAATTTTTTAAAAAGTGCTACATTGCCGCCGTTTTTATCGACGAAGCGGATGTCTATTCTCCCTTTTCAAGACGAATGTTTGTATATCTCGTATTTTTTGCCGAATATTGCGCATCCATAGCGTGCCGCGATGAACAAGTTCCAATTGATATCCGACTACCGTCCCACCGGCGACCAGCCCGAAGCCATCGAGCAGCTTACGGAGGGCGTGTTGCAAGGCCTCCCCGCACAGACACTCTTGGGTGTTACGGGGTCGGGCAAGACTTTCACCATTGCCAATGTCATTGCCCGCGTCAACAAGCCCACTTTGGTATTGAGCCACAACAAAACGTTGGCGGCACAACTCTACGGCGAGTTCAAAGATTTCTTTCCGAACAATGCCGTAGAGTATTATGTATCCTACTACGACTATTACCAGCCGGAGGCCTACTTGCCCGCCACCGACCTCTACATAGAAAAAGACTTGGCCATTAACGACGAGATAGACAAGCTGCGGCTCGCGGCCACCTCGGCCCTGCTCTCGGGCAGGCAAGACGTGGTGGTGGTGTCGTCGGTATCGTGCATATACGGCATGGGCAACCCGGCCGACTTCTACAACAACGTCATCGAGCTGCAGCGGGGAAAGCCGTTCACCCGCAACGTCTTCTTGCGCCGGTTGGTAGACAGTCTCTACCTGCGCAACGACCTGACGTTGGAACGGGGCAACTTCCGGGTGAAGGGCGACACGGTAGACATCTATTTGGCTTACGCCGACAACCTGTTGAGAGTGACCTTCTGGGACGACGATATCGAAGAGATAGAAGAGGTAGACCCGGTAAGCGGCGTCACATTGAACAACTTCGACTGCTACAAGATATACCCCGCCAACCTTTTCATGACCACCAAGGAAAACACCCTGCGCGCCATCCACCAGATAGAGGACGACCTGCGCCAACGGGTGCTTTACTTCGAGGGGGAGGGACGCATGTTGGAAGCCAAACGGCTGCAGGAACGCGTCACCTACGACATGGAGATGCTGCGCGAGTTGGGACACTGTTCGGGCATAGAGAACTACTCCCGCTATTTCGACGGGCGCGCGGCCGGCACGCGTCCCTATTGCTTGATGGACTTCTTCCCCGACGACTTTCTCATCGTCATTGACGAGAGCCATGCCAGCATCCCGCAATTACGCGCCATGTACGGGGGCGACCGCGCCCGCAAAGTCAACTTGGTGGAATACGGCTTCCGCCTGCCCGCCGCCATGGACAACCGTCCGTTGAAGTTTGAAGAGTTCCAAGCCATGGCCAAGCAAGTGATTTACGTGAGCGCCACGCCCGCCGAATACGAGTTGGAACAATCGGAAGGCGTGGTGGTGGAACAAGTCATCCGCCCCACCGGATTGTTGGACCCGATTGTCGAAGTGCGTCCCGGCAGGAACCAGATAGACGACCTCATGGAAGAGATACAACTGCGCGTCGAGCGGAACGAGCGCGTGCTTGTCACCACCTTGACCAAACGCATGGCCGAGGAACTGACGGAGTACTTGGCCGACAGCGGCGTGAAGTGCAACTACATACACAGCGATGTGGAGACGTTGGAACGGGTGCGCATCATGGCCGGCCTGCGTGAAGGAGAATATGACGTGTTGGTAGGCGTGAACCTGCTGCGCGAAGGATTGGATCTGCCCGAAGTCTCTTTGGTAGCCATCTTGGACGCCGACAAGGAAGGCTTCCTGCGCTCCCACCGTTCCCTCACGCAGACTGCCGGACGGGCCGCGAGGAATGTAAACGGCACGGTCATCATGTATGCCGACACGGTGACGGAAAGCATGCAGCAGACCATCGACGAGACCAACCGCCGCCGCGACAAGCAGATGAAATACAACAAAGAGCACGGCATCACCCCGACGCAGATTCAAAAGGCGCAGAACAAGAATCTCTTCGCCACGGCCGGCAAAGCGGACGAGCCCGCGCAGGCGGCGGCTTATACTTTCGCAGAAGCAGCCTTTACAGGCAAAGCGGGCGCGTCTCTTGGCAAAGAAAACACCGCGGACAAGGGAGACGCTGCCGGCGCGGCCGTTCCCCTGCCCTATAGGGAACAGGAGAGCAAGGTAAGTGTCGTGGCCGACCCCGTATTGCGGTACATGAGCCGCGCCCAGTTGGAAAAGAGCATCGCTCGCACCCGTAAGTTGATGCAAGAAGCAGCGAAAAAACTCAACTTCATAGAAGCGGCGCAATACCGTGACGAAGTGTTGCGGTTAGAAGAGCTGTTACCCAAGAAACCGGCATAAAAGCGCCCTACTCCTTGGAGTTAAACGAGGTTTCTACAACAATCAACAAACAAATCAATAGGAATAACCGTTTCATTTCAGCCGCTTTTATTCTTAATAAACATTGAAAAATTGCGACTTGTTTTAATAAATGTTATTCCTACACTAATTCCTTACCGAATGTTTTGGATATTCCATTTCCCTGCTTACCTTTGCATCACGTTTTTCATAGTATTAGATTTAGATTTAAGGTTTAACGAAAGTAGGAGTACAGCGGTACTCCTTTTTTTTATGCCCTTTCGAAACACGAAAGGTTTCAAAGATTCCCCAAGACGGAGGCGTTTTTTACGGAAAAAGAAGTGTAATGGGAGGAATGTGACAAAAAAAGAGTACTTTTGCCGCGCGGAGATGCAGATG
>JAJPYW010000105.1 GCA_021204715.1 Prevotellaceae bacterium | reverse complement strand
ACCGACGAGTCTTTCCCGATGCTGTAGAGCATCACCGGGTTCTCGAATTCGGCCGCCACCTCGCGGATGATGTGGATGGACTCCGCTTCAAGTTGTTGCAGGTGGCTCAATTTATATTCTTCTTTCATACGTCCGTTCTTTTATATCAGCTAAACGCTTTATGTTTTTCCGTTAAAGATTCACTTGCTTTGCAGGCCTCTTTGTCTGTCATGGACAATCAGCAGGCCGTCATGGCCTCTGTGCCTTGGGCAAGACCAATTCGAGCAGCTTCCGCACCGATTCCTCCAAGCTGAGACGGGAAGTGTCCAACGTCAACGCGGGGTGCAGCGGTTCCTCAAAGGGGGCGGATACACCGGTGAACTGGCCTATCTCGCCGCGGCGCGCCTTGGCGTAAAGCCCCTTGACGTCGCGCCGCTCGCACTCCTCGATGGGCGTGCTCACGTAGACTTCGAGGAAGTCGTCAGCACCGATAATCTTGGCGGCCATGGCCCGCATCTCCCTGCCGGGGCTGATGAAGGCGGCTATCGTGATGATGCCGGCATCTACAAAGAGCTTGGCTACTTCGGCGATGCGGCGTATGTTCTCCACGCGGTCGGCCTCGGAGAAACCCAAGTTGTTGTTGATGCCGCAGCGTATGTTGTCGCCGTCCAAAATGCGGCACAGCAACCCCCGCTTGTGCAGTTCCCGCTCCAAAGCGATGGCCACGGTGCTCTTGCCCGAGCCGCTCAGCCCCGTGAACCACACCATGACGCTGTGCTGGTGCAGCAGTTCTTCCTTGTCGGCGCGCGAGAGCATGCGGTCGAAGATGGGATAGATGTGGGGCGTTCCGCCTTGGGTAGTGGTATCGTGCATATCGTTGTTTTTATCTTGGTTCTTATACCTATTATATATAATCCTCCTTTAGAAATGCCACATCAACGGTATCAGGAAGATGGATATCAAGAAGGTGATGATGTTCATGGGCAACCCGACGCGCACGAAGTCGGTGAACTTGTATCCGCCGGCGCCTTGCACGATGAGGTTCGTTTGGTAGCCGATGGGCGTGGAGAAGCTCGACGACGCCGCCATGCAGATAACCACGAAGAAGGGCGTGGGGCTCACGCCCAATTGCGACGAGATGGAGAGCGCCAGCGGGAAGGCGAGCGCGGCCGCGGCGTTGTTGGTAATGAGCTCGGTGAAGAGGTTGGTGATGATGAACACCGCCGCCAACAATACCTGCGGCCCGTAATGGTTGGTCATGCCGATGATGAACTTGGCCACCAAGTCGGCCACGCCCGAATTGATCATCGCCTTGCTGATGGCGAAGGCGCAGGCAATCGTAATCAAGATGTCCCAAGAGATGTACTTGGTGTATTTCCGTGCCGGGAATATCTTGCACCATGCCATGATGACGGTGGTCACCGACACGAAGAAGAACATGTCTAAGTTGATGTTGGGGAAGGCACTCTTCACCACGGGCAACTCACCAATGGTGGCGCCGGCAATCATCAATACGAGCAATATCAACGCCAACCAGCGTTTCTTCTTGCTCATCATGGGCTCGGAGTCCTTGCCGGTGGCCAATATCACGAAGGCCGAGGATTCGCCCCATGCCTTGAGGAAGGAGTCGTCGGCAAGCAACACGAGCGTGTCGCCTTCGCGCAGGTACTCGTTGTCCAAGCCGGCGGTATAGGTCTGCCCGCTGCGGCGTATCTCTTTGACTTCCGCACCATAGTGGCGCTTGAAGTCGAAATCGCCCAATTGCTTGTTGATGCCGGGGAAGCGCGAACCAAGCATCACCTCGATGCGGTAAAGTGTTCCTTCCTCTTCGGTCTCGTCCGCCTCCATGTCGTCCCCGCGCTTGTCGGGCAGCAGCTTGGAGGAGAATAACAGCAGGTAAATGATGCCCGCTATGGCGATGAAGATGCCCACCTTTCCCAACTCGAACATGGTGAGCCCCTCATAGCCGGCATTGATAATCATGCCTTGTACCACCAAGTTCGTGGAAGTGCCCACCAAGGTGCACACGCCGCCGAAGATGGTGGCGTAGGAGAGCGGGATGAGGAATTTCGTGGCGGGCAGCTTGTTGGCTTCGGCCCAGCGCTTGATGATGGGGGCGAAGATGACCACCACCGGTGTGTTGTTCAAGAAGGCCGATATGAACGAGACGACCGGCAACATGCGCAGTTGCGCCCTGAACACGGATGTCTTTCCTTGGGGAAGCAACCGCTTGATGAGTTGCCCCAATACACCCGACTGACGTACGCCTTCGCTTATCAGGAAGAGCAATGCGACCGTAATCATGCCTTGGTTGCTGAATCCCTCGACCATCTCTTTGGGCGTGAGGATGCGCGCGCATAGAAAAAGCACGACCACGGAGAACAGGATCATGCCGGGGCGCATCTTGTCCATCGCCAGCGCGACTACCATCGCCACCAATGCAACCAATACGAATCCTATTTCAAAAGTCATGTGAATGAATGAATAAATACAACTATCTTCTCACGCACGGTTCTTGTGGTCGACACTTGGCCAAGAACCACGGATTGAGCAAGTCCTCCTTGTTGTAACGGAGCGGTTCTTCTTTCCCTGCTTGGTACACCTCGCCTTCAGCGGCGCGCACAATGGCATGGCCCGCCGCCGTGTCCCACTCCATGGTAGGGGCAAAGCGCGGGTATACGTCGGCCTTGCCTTCGGCGATGAGGCACAGTTTCAGGGAACTTCCGCTTGAAAGCAGCTCCACATCGGCGTGCAGCCGCTTCATCTCGTCTATGTAGGCTTGTGTTTCAAGGGATAGATGCGACCGGGAGGCCACGATGACAAAAGCCTTGTGCCGCGCCGCCTTGTCGGGAAGCTGTGTGGCACAAGCCATCCACATTTCCAAGGGCTTCTCCTCGAAAGAGCGGATGTCTTGCAGTTTGTAGGCGCCCCATCCCATGGCGGCGAAATAGAGCGTCTCCTTCACCGGAATGTAGACCACACCCATGACGGGCTCCCCGCGGCGCACCAACGCGATGTTCACGGTGAACTCGCCGTTTCGCTTGATGAACTCCTTGGTGCCGTCCAAAGGGTCGACCACCCAAAAGGTGTCCCAATGTCGGCGCTCACTGTAGGGCAGGTGCTTGCCCTCCTCGCTCAACACGGGATAAGGCGTGCCGCTTAACAGACGGGCAATTGTCTCATGTGCCCGCCGGTCGGCGACAGTCAAAGGGGAATTGTCGGCTTTCCGTTCTATCTGGAAGTCGGCGGCCGGGTCGTTGTAGATGGAGAGAATCTCCCGCCCGGCTTGCAGGGCTGCGTCCATGGCCACTTCGATGCATGGCCGCAACGCTGCCCTATCCTTGGAATCAAGGCATGAAAAGGTTTTTTCCTGCGGTATGGCAATGTCCCCTTGTTCCATCAGCTTATTTGGTGGAGTAGAGGAGCCAGGAGCCTTGGAAGTCCTCACGGTTAGGATACTTGGCCTTGAAAGCGTCGCGCGCTTGGGCGGCCGTTGCATGGTCGTCGTAAGAACTTACAATGACGCGGTACATGTTCAGTTCGGCATTGTAGGCCACCACCGAGTTGTATCCCTCGCCGTCCAAGAAGCTCTTCAAGTTGTCGGCATTGGCTTTCACGCCGAAGCTGCCGCACACCACGCAGTAGTCTTTAAGTGCGTCGCCCGACACCACCGTCACTTTCTCCTCGCGCACGTTGTCCACAGGCTGGCTCACCACAGGAGCCACCACCTGCTCGGTCACCACGGGCGTCACCTCTTCGGCCACCGGCGTCTCCTCGGTCGTAGTCTCGGCCAGCTCCTGCTGCTTGGCTTTCTCGTATGCTTTCTTATAAGCGCTTT
>JAJPYW010000184.1 GCA_021204715.1 Prevotellaceae bacterium | reverse complement strand
CAGACCTTGGGCAAAATCTTTTCTGATGCCGCCGACAACGGCCGCACCGTGCTGCATTTCCAACTGCGCAAAGAGAAAGAGAAACTCAATCCCGAGCCGTGGCTCAACAAGTGATCACGCCCGAAGCTCACTCGTTCACCGCACCACACCGGGGGCAGACGCCTTTGGCACGCAACCTGTATCCGCAACGGCCGCAACGGTAGCGCGCGAGGAACAACGCGGCATACAACCGCTTGAGAAAAACCCACACGAAGAGAGCCAGCGCCGCGTAGCCTATATATATAGGTATTGTGAGCAGGAAGAAAAAGTAGCACAAGATGCAGCCCGAAGCGAGGGCGGGCAGGCGGGAAAGCGCCTCCACGGGAGGCAAACGGCGGAAGAGGTCGTCGAGCGTGGCCAGCAACACCACGATGAAGAGCCAGAGGCTTGCCAAGAAGAGCGACACCACAAATGGCACGTGGAAGGGCGAGAGCGTGGGGTTGAAATAGAAATGAAGCCACAAGTCGGGGCGGAAATGTTGCATGGTCTTGTAGCAAGTGGCCACAAGCGAGACAAGCAGACACAAGCAGAGGGGGTAGAGACTGTCGTCCGTGAAGAAACCCAGCGGCAGGCGCCTTCTTCGTACAACCATGAAGCATGCCGCGGCCGCCACGAATCCGAAGAATAATATATAATAAGGAACGCGCGTGTGCGTGAAGAAATAGATGGTTTGCGAAATGGCGTCGGTGGGGACAAAGGCCCGCAAGAGTTCGCGCTCGCTAATCCAGCCTTGTTCTTCCTGTGAGTGGGCCAACTTCACCCATACGGTATCCCTGCTGTCTTCGGGATGGACGGCAAATTCGGCTACCACCACCTTGTCTCCCTTGTAAAGGGTGCAGTAGCGCTCCTTCACCGGCAAATAGGCAATGGAAATGGAGTCTTCACGCAACTCCAAGTTGGTGTTCCAAGTATAGTGCCGCGCATAGAGGTAAACGAGCGAGTCGTGCGTGTGCGGGTCCATTGCCTCGTCCTCCAAATCGGGACGGGTGTAATGGCAGGCGGTGAAGAGCGGGCCTCCTGTCAGGAGAAGAAGCAAGGCATACACAAGGGAAAGCCGCATGGAACGGTACTTGGAAGGGTTCATTGTCCGCCTCCTTTCTCTTCCTGCGCTACCACTTCCATTTGACAACGCTTGCAGTCGAACACCAAGCGGAAACGTCTGCCGGCGGCACCGGTCAGGTAGAAGGGTTCCTTGTAAGGGGAGTCTTCCTTTTGGTGTATGGGGCACCAACCCATGCTGTAGCGCAGGCAGTGCTTGCAGGTCATGAGCACGGCTCCCGGCACGGGTTGCCGCTCGTAAGCGGGGTCGATGAAAGTAATCCCGTGCGCTTGGTAGAAGCGGCGGGCCTCGTCGTTCATCACATTCCCTTTATAACTCAAAGAGGTGGCGGGATAGGCATGGCGTGTCTCGCGCCAAGGAGCCGGCGTCTGCCGGTAGTTGACACGGCGCAGGAAGAGCAGCTTGTCGGCCACTTGCCGGCGCCAACCGCTCACCAAAGAGACGGGGATGAACCAATGGCGGGAGAAATTGATTTCAAGTGGCGGCTGCCCGCCGCTTGCCCTTTCGGAAAGCTCGAATGGGGTGTTGCCCCACTTGGAGAGCGTCTGCTTGAGTTCCTCCTCCCGCCAGTTTTCGGCCACTGTCTTGGGACAGGGGAACACGCACACCGCGCGGTTGCCCTCCTCGTCGGTGGCCGAAAGCGAGAAGCCGAAGGGCGTCTCGGCCAACCGTACTGCGATGCCTATCTTGCGCTCGGCCGACTTGCGCGCCAACACCCGCTCGAAGGCATAGTCGAAATTCCTGTATAGGGGTGTATTGGAACGGATGCGGGGCATCTTGCCGGCCGGATAGAGTTCTTTTCCTTCCACCTTGTTGACACGGAATCCCTGCAACGTACCGTTGCCGTCTATATAGCAGAGACCGTCGCCGTTGCTGAACACGGCATTGCCGTCGACGACAAGGCTGCCGGCGTGACGCACCTTCAGCTTGCCCACCTCCTCGCCCGTAGACTTGGGCGAATGGAAAGCGGTGATGCCGCAGCCGCGTCCGTGCAGGAAGTACTTCGTGAACCCACGGTTGAAGCTCTTGGCCAAACAAGGCTCGAAGGTGTAACGGCAACTGCCCGAAGAGGCGCGCGCGTACTCCTTCCGGCGGGCGAAGAGCGCGTCCAATTGCCGGCGGTAAGCCGCCGTGACGTTCTTCACGTAAGAGAGTTCTTTCAGGCGTCCCTCTATCTTCAAGGAAGTGACACCGGCGTCCAAGAGTGCCTCCAACTCGTCGGAAAGGTTCAGGTCTTTCAAAGAGAGCAGGTACTTGTCGCGCAGGATGGCCTTGCCGTCGGCATCGGTCAAGGTGAAAGGCAGGCGGCAGAACTGCGCGCACTCGCCCCGGTTGGCACTGCGTCCGAAGCAGGCTTGGCTGGCGTAGCACTGCCCGCTGTAGCTCACGCACAAGGCACCGTGCACGAACACTTCCAACGCCATGTCGGGCACCGCGCGGTGCAGGGCGGCTATCTCGTCGATGGAGAGCTCACGGGCAAGTATGGCGCGGCGGAAGCCGGCGTCGTAAAGAAAGCGCACCTTCTCGGCCGAGCGGTTGTCCATCTGCGTGCTGGCATGCAAGGGTATGGGCGGCAGGTCCAAACGGGTGACGCCCATGTCCTGCACAATCAAGGCATCCACCCCGATGCGGTAAAGCGCCTTGATTATCCGCCCGGCCTCAGGCAACTCGTCGTCGCGCAAGATGGTATTCAAAGCCACATAGACACGCACATGGTAGGTGTGGGCGTAAGCCGTCAGCCGGGCAATATCTTCCAAGGAGTTGCCTGCCGCGGCGCGCGCGCTGAAACGTGGCGCGCCGATGTAGACCGCGTCGGCGCCATGGCTTACCGCCTCCATGCCGCAAGCCACATTCTTGGCCGGAGCCAACAGCTCTATTTTCCGCACCCCGACAGCACCCACAGCCGTTATTTTATATCGTTGATGTTAAATGGTGTCTCTTGGTAAACGAAATAGTTCAGCCAGTTGGAGAAAAGCAGGTTGGCATGCGCCCGCCAGCGCACGCTCACCCCTTTGTCGGGGTTGTCGTCACGGTAGTAGTTGCAGGGCATCTCTATGGGCAGGCCTTTGGCCAAATCGCGCTTGTACTCGTAATCCAACGTGAGCGGTGAATACTCGGAATGGCCGGTGACGAAGAACTCGCGCCCGCCGCGCGCCACAACCATGTAGACGCCGGAGACGTCCGACTCGGAGAGAAGCGTCAGTCCGGGCACCTTCAAGATGTCCTCTTTGCGTATCTCGGTATGGCGGCTGTGCGGCACATGGAACACATCGTCGAAGCCGCGGAAGATGGGGTGCAACGGCACGAGCATGCGGTGCTCGAACACACCGAACATCTTCCGTTCCAACGGATACTTGGGCACCCCGTAGTGGTGGTAAAGCCCGGCTTGCGCCGCCCAACATATATAGAAGGTAGAAGTGACGTGGGTGCGCGCCCAGTTGAATATCTCCTGAAGCTCTCCCCAATAAGAGACTTCCTCGAAGGGCATCTGCTCCACCGGCGCGCCGGTGATAATCATGCCGTCGTATTTCTCTTGGCGCATCTTCTCGAAGTCGGTATAGAAGGCTTTCATGTGTTCAATCGGGGTGTTCTTGGAGGTGTGGCTCTTTATCTTCATGAAGCACACTTCCAATTGCAACGGCGTGTTCGACAGAAGGCGTATCAAGTCGGTCTCGGTGGTGATTTTAAGCGGCATGAGGTTCAACACCACGATGCGCAA
>JAJPYW010000016.1 GCA_021204715.1 Prevotellaceae bacterium | reverse complement strand
TTCGGTGTATGCCGTGAGATGATCAAGCGCGGCGTGCCCGTACAAGGATTCAACACCGCTTTTGCGGGCGATGTACCCCTTGGTGCCGGCATGTCTTCATCGGCAGCGTTGGAGAGCACCTACGCCTACGCCATGAACGACCTCTTCGGCGAGAACAAGATCGACAAGTTCGAGCTGGCCAAAGTGGGGCAAGCCACCGAGCACAACTATTGCGGCGTGAACTGCGGCATCATGGACCAGTTCGCTTCCGTCTTCGGCAAGAAGGGCAGCCTCATCCGTTTGGACTGTCGCTCTTTGGAGTACCAGTACTTCCCCTTCGACCCGAAAGGCTACCGCTTGGTATTGGTCGATTCCGTGGTGAAGCACGAGCTGGCTTCATCGGCCTACAACAAGCGCCGCCAGAGCTGCGAGGCCGTGGTAGCCGCCGTGCAGAAGCACCATCCGCATGTAGAGTTGCTGCGTGACTGCAACATGGAGATGCTTGCCGAAGTGAAGGGCGACATTTCCTTTGAGGACTACACGCGGGCCGAGTATGTCATCGAGGAAATTCAGCGCGTGCTCGACGTGTGCGACGCTCTCGAAGTGGGCGATTACGAGTTGGTAGGCCAGAAGATGTACGACACACACCACGGCATGAGCAAGCTCTATGAAGTGAGCTGCGAGGAACTCGACTTCTTGAACGACCTCGCTTTCGACTGTGGCGTCACCGGTTCGCGCGTCATGGGCGGCGGCTTCGGCGGCTGCACCATCAACTTGGTGAAAGACGAGCTTTACAGCACCTTCATCGACAAGGCCAAAGCCGACTTCAAGGTGAAGTTCGGCCGCAATCCCAAGGTGTACGACGTGGTCATCGGCGATGGCGCCCGCAGGTTGGAATAACATTGTTGAAGCACTTCACATAAAAAAGAGCGAGGGCTGTGCCGCAGGCACAGCCCTCGTTTTAAAAAAAAGTGTACCTTTGCCTTGCGAAAGCAATTGGAATAAGTGAAGCCATGACAATAAGGAAAGGGAATTACAGGCTTTGGGCGGCAGTGAGGGGATGGTGTGTGGCGTTGGTAATGCTTGCCATCCCTACAGTGGAGACACACGCGGCTACCCAAGATGACGACCGGACAGCTGTAGAAACGGCCGCTGAAAGAGCCGGCAAACCTGCCGGTGACGCCACTGTGGAAACAGCCCAAGCCGGCAGTTCATCGGACAGCTTGGCAGGCGACGCCATGACCGTGAGCTTGCTTACGTGCGCCGCCGGCGAGGAGATTTACTCGCTTTTCGGCCACTCGGCCATCCGCGTGGAGATACCTGCCAAAGGAGTGGACGAGGTGTACAACTACGGCATGTTCGATTTCGCCGCACCCAACTTCATATTGCGCTTCGCCTTGGGCAAGACCGATTACCAACTTGGGCGCAGTGCCTTCTCCTACTTTGCCGCAGAGTATGCATACTTGGGACGCACGGTGTGGCAGCAGATACTAAACTTGACACCCGTGGAGAAAGAGCGGCTCTTGAAATTGCTTGAAGTAAACTACCTGCCACAGAACCGCACCTACCGATACAACTTCTTTTATGACAATTGTGCCACACGTCCGCGCGACTTGATAGAACGGTGTCTCGAAGAGCCGTTGGTGTACTATGAGGACATGACCGACACACACACGGGCACCACCTTCCGCGACTTGCTGCACCTTTACAGCAAGGGACACCCGTGGTCGCGCTTCGGCATGGACCTGTGCATGGGGCCTTTGGCCGACCGTGAGATAAGCCGGCGCACCATGATGTTCGTGCCTTTTCATGTACAAGAGGAGTTCAGAACGGCCCGGGTGGTGTACCCTGAAGGCGGCAGCAGGCCGTTGGTGACAAGGGAAGGCGTATTGGTGCCGGCACAACGGGTAGAAATGCCCGGGGAGGGCTTCACACCACTGCACGCCGCACTCTTGTTATTGGCGGCGACACTCGCGGTGACTCTGTACGGCTACCGGCGCAGACGGAGCTTGTGGGGTGTGGACGTGATACTCTTCGCGGCGGCTGGCTTGGCGGGATGCATATTGGCATTTCTGGCCATCTTCTCACAACACCCGGCGGTGAGTCCCAATTACCTTTTGTTTGTATTCCACCCGTTGCACCTGCTGTGCCTGCCGTGTGCGTTAAGGCGGGTAGCAAAACATAAATTAAGTAGGTATATGTTGGTAAATGCGATAGTTTTAACACTATTTATACTGCTTTGGGCTATCATGCCGCAAAGATTTCCGATAGCTGTGCTACCTTTGGCCTTGTGTTTGTTGGTACGCTCTGTATACCATATACGGACACTTTACACGTTGACGGCATGAAGAAAGGATTGATTACTTCCCTACTTGTACTTACTTTCGGCGGCGGCTTGCAGGCGCAGACGGCTCCCGAGACACCGCGTTTGGTGGTGACGCTCACCATAGACCAGTTGCGCGGCGACTACTTGGAGGCGTTCTCACCCCTCTACGGTGAGAAAGGGTTCAAGCGGCTCATGCGCGAGGGCAAGGTATTCCGCCGGGTAGAGTTCCCCTTCTATGACAGAGACCGGGCCTCGGCCATCGCTTCGCTCTACACGGGCAGTGCGCCGGCCCTGAACGGCATCATCGCCAAGCGTTGGTTCGACCGCAAGTCGCTGCGCACGACGGGCTGTGTGGACGACGCGTCCTTCATGGGCAACTATACCGACGAAAGCAGCTCGCCGGCCAAGTTGCTGGTATCGACCTTGACCGACGAGGTTAAGGTGGCCAGCGGTGGCAAAGCGTTGGTCTATGCGGTAGCACCTTTCCGCGACGCCGCCATCCTTTCAGCCGGGCATGCGGCCGACGGGGCTTTCTGGCTGAACGAGCAGACGGGCAAGTGGTGTGGCACCACCTATTACAAGGAGTTCCCATGGTGGTTGAGCCGCTACAACGACAGCCGCTCGCCCGACTTGCGCGTCAAGGAGTTGGAGTGGACGCCCATCTTCCCGGCAAGCAGCTATACATTCCTGCCGGGCTGGCGTGACATTCCTTTCCGCTACAAGTTCGACCAAGAAAAAGAGTACAAGTTCCGCAAGCTCATAACCAGCCCGTTGGCCAACGACGAAGTGAACAACTTGGTGGAGGAACTGCTCACCAAGAGCGGCATGGGCAAGAACGCCACCACCGACTGTTTGGCCTTGACCTATTACGGAGGCAACTACAACCACCGCACCACAAGCGAATGTGCCATGGAGATGCAAGACATGTACGTCCGTTTGGACAACAGCATCGCCACGCTATTGGATATCCTTGACCGCAAGGTAGGGTTGCAGCACGTGTTCTTCTGCCTTGCCTCCACCGGTTATGCCGACGCCGACGGCACCGATGCCGCCTCCTACCGCATACCCGGCGGGGAGTTCTACTTGAACCGTTGCGCCGCGTTGCTGAACATGTTTCTGATGGCCACGTATGGCCAAGGACAGTATGTGGAAGGCTATTACAACCGCCAGATTTATTTGGACCACAAGCTCATAGAGGACAAACAATTGAAATTGGACGAAGTGCTCGAGAAGGCGGCGGGGTTCTTGGTACAGTTCAGCGGCGTGCGCGACGTCTACACCACATACCGGCTGCTGTTGGGCGCTTGGACACCGCGCATGGAGAAGATGCGCGGAGGCTTCCACCACGAGCGGTCGGGCGACTTGCTCGTGGAGATACTGCCGGGCTGGAGCTTCGCCCAAGAAGACAGCAACGACAACCGCGTGGTGCGGTTGGCACCCGTCGACGCGCCGTTCATCTTCTTCGGCAAGGGAGTGAAGGCCGGGCGGGTAGACACGCCCGTGAACACAGGTTGCATAGCTC
>JAJPYW010000208.1 GCA_021204715.1 Prevotellaceae bacterium | reverse complement strand
ACTTGTCGAATGTATTCCACTCATCTTCATCATCACATTCCACTTATCACCATAAATGCTTTTGTTATATGATCTTCATTCGAATGATAAGGGTGTTATCATTCGGGAGATGACACCCTCATCATCGCAGAGATGACACTTTCATCATCGCAGAGATGACCACCTCATCTCTGCAGAGATTGCACCTTCATCTTCACAGAGATGACACCCCAAGGAAAGGCTTCGTGGCTCGTGATGAAAGCGTTCTATTGACAAGGATAATTACTGTTTTTTATTTAATTGATGTGTGTGGAAAATACAATAAGGAAAAGGGTGCGTTACTTCAACGTAAACGTCACCTTCTGCCTGATGTCTGTGGCCGACGCCGCTACCCAAGCCTCGAATTTACCCGGCTCGGCTACCCACTTGTGTGCCACATCGTCGAAGTAGCTGAGGGCGGACTTGTCGATGGTGAAGGTTACGGTCCCCGTTTCACCCGGTGCCAACGTCACTTTTTGGAAGCCTTTCAATTCCTTCACAGGGCGGGGCAGGGCGCTTTTCACGTCGCGGATGTAGAGTTGCACCACCTCGGCCCCGGCCACTTGGCCGGTGTTGGTAACCGGCACGCTAAGGGTGACAGTATCGTCTTCGGCAAGCTCGCTCTTGCTTAGCGTGGCGGTGCCATAATCGAAGCGGGTATAGCTCAAGCCGTGGCCGAAGGGGAAGAGCGGCTTGATGTCGTGGCGGTCGCTCCAGCGGTATCCCACGTAGAGCCCTTCGTTGTAGTGCACGTCCCATATATCCTCGTCTTGTCGCTTCCGGCCGGGATAGTCGCCCGCGCTGTGCGCCCCTACATCTTCCAAACGGACGGGGAAGGTGAAGGGCAGGCGTCCCGACGGATTCACGTCGCCCGTTATGACGGCGGCGAGGGCGTCGCCCGCTTCACTGCCCAAGTACCAGCCTTGGATGATGGCGGGTACTTGGTCTACCCAAGGCATGGCCACGGGGTTGCCCGATATGTTCACCACCACAAGGTTGGGGTTGGCCGCCGCAAGCGCGCCGATGAGCGCGTCTTGTCCGTAGGGCAGCTCCAAGCCGGTGCGGTCGGTGTCTTCACAGTCTTGGTGGGGGCTCTTGTTCAGCCCGCCGAAGAACAGCACGCAGTCGCTCTCGCGGGCCAAGGCCACGGCCTCGGCCATCAATGCTTCGGCTGTGCGGCTCTCGGCAAGGTCTTGCCCGGTGACGACACCGTCGTATTCGCCGCCGGCGTCGCCCACATAGCCGCGGGCGTAAGCAACCTCGGCCACGCCTTCCAAACGCTTGCGCAGCCCCTCCAAGGGTACGGTTTCATGCCGGGTTTTGAGCGAGGAGCTGCCCCCGCCCACGGTCATCATCTTGACGGCGTTCTCGCCTATGACGGCCACCTTCTTCACCTTGCTGACGTCCAACGGAAGCACGCCGCCGCTGTTCTTCAACAGCACGATGCCCTCCTCGGCGATGCGGCGGGCGGCCTCGAAGTGTTCGGGCGTGGCGATGGAACCGAAGGGGCGCCGGCGGTCCATGGTGGTGCGCAGGGAAAGGCGCAGGATGCGGCGCACTTTGTCGTCCAACTGCGTGGTATCTACCTCTCCCTTCTTGATGCGGTCAAGGTAGGGCTGCGTCAAGTAGTAGCTGTCGTAGGCGTTGCGCGTGCCCGAGGAAAGGCCGTTGGTCCACGTGCCGTACTCAATGTCCAAGCCGTTTTGTATGGCTTCGCCGGTGTCGTGCGTGCCGCCCCAGTCGCTCACCACCACGCCGTCGAAACCCCACTCGCCCTTCAAGATGTCGTTCAACAGGTACTGGTTGTGGCAGCAGTGCTGGTCTTTGTAGAGGTTGTAGGAGCCCATGATGCACCATGCGTGCCCCTCTTGCACGGCGGCCTTGAACGCGGGCAGGTAGATTTCATAAAGGGCGCGGTCGTCCACGATGACATTGGAGGTGAAGCGGTTCATCTCTTGGTCGTTCAGGGCGAAGTGCTTCACGCAGGCGGCCACGCCGTTGCTTTGCACGCCCTCCACGTAAGGCACCGCCATGCGGCTTGTAAGGTAGGGGTCCTCGCCCATGTACTCGAAGTTGCGGCCGTTGAGCGGCGTGCGGCAGATGTTCACGCCGGGGCCCAAGAGCACCGATTTGTTGCGGTAGCGGGCCTCCTCGCCGATGCTCTTGCCGTAGAGCCGCGCCATGTCGGTGTTCCAAGTGGCGGCCAAGCAGGTGAGGGCGGGAAAGGCCGTGCAGGAGTCGTTGCTCCACGCGGCTTGCTCCCATTCGTCCCACAGCACTTCGGGACGGATGCCGTGCGGGCCGTCCGTGCACCACACTTCGGGGATGCCGAGACGGGCTACGCCGGGGCTGCTGAATTTGGACTGGGCGTGCACCATGGCGGTTTTCTCTTCGAGCGTCATGCGCGAAAGGGCGTCTTCCACACGCTGTTCCATGGGCGCGCCGTCGTCTAAGTAGAGGGGTAGCCGCTGGGCTGCGGCGGCCACGGAAAAGAGCGCGGCCGCTGAGAGCGACAATGTCTGTTTGAGGTTCATAAAGCGGAACATAAAGGGTTCGTTAAAGGAACGTATGCCGGTGGAAACACGTTTTATTTACCACACTTGTAGGGCTTCAACTGCTTGAAGAAGTCGTTGCCCTTGTCGTCGACCAATATAAAGGCCGGGAAGTCGACCACACGTATCTTCCAGATGGCTTCCATGCCAAGCTCGGGGTATTCCACACACTCTATGCTTTGTATGGAATTGCGCGAGAGGATGGCCGCCGCGCCGCCGATGCTGCCCAAATAGAAGCCGCCGTGCTTCTTGCAGGCATCGGTGAGTTCTTGCGTGCGGTTGCCTTTGGCTATCATGACAAGCGAGCCTCCGTGGTCTTGGAACTCGTTGACGTAGGGGTCCATGCGGTTGGCCGTGGTGGGGCCCATGGAGCCGCAGGGCATGCCTTGCGGTGTCTTGGCAGGGCCGGCGTAGAGCACGGGGTGGTCCTTGAAGTATTGGGGCAGGTCGCCGCCGGCGTCCAAGCGGGCTTTCAACTTGGCGTGGGCGATGTCGCGCGCCACGATAATGGTTCCGTTCAGGCTTAAACGGGTGGAGACGGGATACTTGGTGAGGATCTTCAGCACTTCTGCCATAGGTTGGTCGAGGTCCACGCGCACGGCGTCGCCTTCGCCTGCCTTGCGCAATGCTTCGGGTATGAGCTCGGTGGGATTGTCGTCCATCTTCTCAATCCACACGCCGTCACGGTTTATTTTGGCCTTGATGTTGCGGTCGGCCGAGCAACTTACGCCCAAGCCTATGGGACAGGAAGCGCCGTGGCGCGGCAGGCGTATGACACGCACGTCGTGGGCGAAGGCTTTGCCGCCGAACTGGGCGCCGAGCCCTATCTTTTGTGCCTCTTCCAAGAGTGTCTTCTCCAACTCCACGTCGCGGAAAGCGCGCCCCGTCTCGTCGCCGGTGGTGGGCAGGCTGTCGTAGAAATGGGTGGAGGCGAGCTTCACCGTAAGCAGGTTCTTCTCGGCCGACGTGCCGCCTATGACAAAGGCGATGTGGTAGGGCGGGCAAGCGGCCGTGCCCAAGGTCTTCATCTTCTCCACAAGGAAGGGAACCAACGTGCCGGGGTTCTGTATGCGGGCTTTGGTCTCTTGGTAGAAATAGGTTTTGTTGGCGCTGCCGCCGCCTTTGACCACGCACAGGAACTTGTACTCATCGCCTTCGGTGGCCTCGATGTCGATTTGCGCGGGCAGGTTGCAACGGGTGTTCACCTCTTCGTACATGGTGAGGGGCGCGTTCTGCGAATAGCGCAGGTTCTCTTCGGTGTAGGT
>JAJPYW010000026.1 GCA_021204715.1 Prevotellaceae bacterium | reverse complement strand
GGTCCATCATGTCGCCCGTGCCGCTGCCCGACAGGGCGCTGATGCAGCAAGGCTCGCCCAGCCCTAAGCTGAAGAACTCGGGGGCGTTGTACAGCAGGTCGTTGTTGTCGGTCTTGTTGGCCACGAGGATGACGGGCTTGCGCGTGCGCCGCAGGATGGAGGCTACTTGCTGGTCCAAGTCGGTCACGCCGTTCATCACGTCTACAAGGAACAGGATG
Organism: Prevotellaceae bacterium; assembly: GCA_021204715.1. GTDB lineage: Bacteria > Bacteroidota > Bacteroidia > Bacteroidales > Bacteroidaceae > Bacteroides. Next base: position 3,619 of record JAJPYW010000026.1, on the reverse strand, counting down.
ACGTCGGCTTCTTCTACGGCGATGAGTACTTGCTTGCGTATCTCCTCCTCGAATATGTCGTCAGAGTTGACTACCCAACCGCCGGTGTCGACCACGGAGAACTCGCGGCCCGACCACTCGCTCTTGCCGTATTGACGGTCGCGCGTGGTGCCGGCTTCTTCATTGACGATGGCTTGACGTGTCTCGGTCAAGCGGTTAAAAAGGGTGGACTTGCCCACGTTGGGGCGGCCTACGATGGCTACTAAATTTCCCATGGTGCTCGCGCTTTGTTTGGGCGGCGGCGCCGGGGCGCCGCCGGGTGTTACTTGTCTGTCTGGTAGCCGAAGTTGCGCAGGGCTTTGTCGGAGCTGCGCCAGTCTTTGTCTACTTTGACGTATGTCTCTAAATAGATGGTCTTGCCGAAGAACTTCTCCAAGTCGACGCGGGCTTCGGTGGCCACGCGCTTCAAGGCCTTGCCTTGCGCGCCGATGAGGATGCCTTTCTGGGAGTCGCGCTCTACGTAGATCACAGTGTGTATGTGTATCTTGCGGGCGTCTTCCTTGAATTGCTCCACGACGACTTCTACCGCGTAGGGCACTTCTTTCTCGTAGTGCAGGAGTATCTTCTCGCGGATGATCTCGGACACGAAGAAGCGCGCGGGGCGGTCGGTCCACTGGTCTTTGCCGAAGTAGGGGGGGGTGGGGGGCAGGAGGGCCTCGACGCGCTTCATCACGTAGTCTACATTGAACTTGGTAAGGGCGCTGATGGGGATGATCTCGGCTCCGGGCAGGAGTTCACGCCACCGCTCCACCAAGGCTATCAGGGCGGGCTCGTCGGTGAGGTCGATCTTGTTGATGAGTACCAGCACAGGCGTCTGCATGCGGGCTACCTTGCCTATGAAGTCGCTGTGCTTGTCGGGTGTCTCTACCACATCGGTGACGTAGAGGAGTATGTCGGCGTCGACCAAGGCCGACGTGGAGAAGGCGAGCATGGATTCCTGTAGCTTGTAGCCCGGCTTCAACACCCCGGGGGTGTCGGAGAAGACGATCTGCATCTCATCGGTGTTGTAGATACCCATGATGCGGTGCCGCGTGGTCTGGGCCTTGAAGGTGGCGATGGAGACGCGCTCGCCTACCAACTCGTTCATCAGTGTGGACTTGCCCACGTTGGGGTTGCCCACGATATTTACAAATCCGGCTTTGTGCATGTCCTTGTGCTGCTTTGTCCGGCATCAAAAAAAACGCATCCAACGGGTGGACAGGATGCGCTTTTCTTGCCGGTGGTGTAACGGTGCTGTGGTTGTGCCCGGTGGGTGCGGCCGGGTGCTTATGCTTCTTGCTTCTTGCCGTCGTATCCCCACTTCACGTAGACGGCGCCGTAGGTGAACCCGGCTCCGAAGGCGGTGAAGATGATGTTGTCGCCTTTCTTGAGCTTGTCCTCGAAGTCCCAGATGCACAGGGGCAGCGTGCCGGCACTGGTGTTGCCGTAACGGTCGATGTTGATGAGCACCTTCTCGTGGGGAACGTCGAGCCTGTGGGCCACGGCCTCGATGATGCGCATGTTGGCCTGGTGGGGGACTACCCAGTTGATGGTGTCTTTGTCCAAGTGGTTCTTCTCGGCAATGGCCGCGCTCACATCGGACATGTAGGAGACGGCGTACTTGAAGACCGTGCGCCCTTCTTGGTAGATGTAGTGCCAGTGGTTGTCGACCGTGAAGTAGGAGGCGGGGCATACCGAACCGCCGGCTTTCAGGTGCAGGAAGGGCAGGCCTTTGCCGTCGGTGCGCAGGATGGAGTCCATCACGCCTACGTCTTCCGTAGTGCCTTCCATCAAGAAAGCGCCGGCTCCGTCGCCGAAGATGGGACAGGTGGCGCGATCGGAATAGTCGACGATGGAGGACATCTTGTCGGCCCCTACGATGATGATCTTCTTGTAACGCCCCGAACGGATGAAGTTGGCGGCGGTCTCCATCAGGTAGAGGAATCCGCAACAGGCGGCCGAGAAGTCGAAGGCGAAAGCGTTCTTCAGCCCCAACTTGTCGCACAGGATGGAGGCAATGGAGGGGAACTGGTAATCAGGGGTGGAGGTGGATACAACCACCAAGTCTATGTCGTCGGGATTCACGCCTGTGCGCCGCATGAGCTGACGGGCGGCCTTGCGTGCCAAATAGGAAGTGCCCAACCCTTCTTCATTCAGTATGTGACGCTCTTTCACCCCGATGCGTGTCATGATCCACTCATCGTTGGTGTCTACCATCTTGGAGAGCTCGTCGTTGGTCAAGACGTAATCAGGCACATACCCGCCGACGCCCGTAATTACTGCATTTATTCTTTCCATCAATGTCGCTATCTAAGAAAGACCTTATACGGCAGCCTCTTTCTGGATTGCCAACTTACCTCGGTAGTAGCCGCAAGCGGGACATACGGTATGGTATACATGCCACTCTCCACAGTTGGGGCAAATAGCCAACGTAGGGGTTTCTGCTTTATAATGTGTCCTTCTCTTCGCTGTTCTTGTCTTTGACTGTCTTCTTTTAGGATGTGCCATTTTCTTTGTGCTTTAATTGTTATCTAATAGTTTCCTTAATTCATTCCAACGGGAGTCGGTGCCGGCGGCGTCTTCCTCTTCTTCTTCGTAACCGGCGTCGGCAGCGTCGGCAAGGGCGGCGCTCATCGGCTCTTCTTTCTCGCCCGCCAAGGCGTAGCATAAATGCTCGCCAAGCTTCCGGCTCATGGCCTTGTTGCATCCGCCCGGCGCATGCACGTGCTTCAAGGGAATGGCCAAGGCGATGAACTCGTACATGAACCACGCCACATTCAGCGCCCCCTCCTCTTCGGGTATGACGATAAGGTTGTCACCCAAATCGACGTACTCTTTGCCGAACTTTACCACCAAACGCTCGTCGGTGGCAACGGGCAGGTCCATATCGTCCAAGCAACGGTCGCACGGTACTACTACTTTTCCCTCAAAATGGAAGTTCATTTCAAACGCGTGGGCGGACTTCTTGACGGTCAACGTTGCATTGACACGGCCTTTCTGCACTTCGGGAGCATCAATATCGGCAAAGAAAAGATTGTCTAACAAAAACGAATAAACAGCCTCTTCCGCCTGCATCCCTTTCAGGTCTATCTTATATTTATAGAACTTTCCCAATACCTTTGAAATTTATTCTGGGGGGCAAAGTTACAAATAATTATCCTCACTATGTATCATTTAGCCCAAAATATTCGTTTTTTTCACCCTTACACACTACTGCTTGAGCACAAATTATTTGTTTTTATCGCCTATATATGCGGGGCTGCATAGACCAAGGTCTTTATAAGGAAGTCTTGGCGTCACCCCATCACAGGTTAAGGATAAACCTTGAGAAAGGTGGTGCGGGAGGTGGCATATAGTAATAGGTAATACTTTATGTATTAGATTCTGTCTTATAGGAATACCTTATATGTGTACATTATTCATCGGCTCACCCGATAATTATGTGGGGGGGGTAAGGTTTCAAAGGCAGATAATTCGTAGAATATAATTCAACTTCATGTCCACTTCGGGTAATGTGTATGACAGGGGCCGTTGGCATACAGCTTGTCAACGGCCTTTTACCGCACCCCGGCGATGCGACGGCTTTAAAGGCAACGGGTGC
>JAJPYW010000141.1 GCA_021204715.1 Prevotellaceae bacterium | reverse complement strand
ACATCAAGGTGTGCTTGCGGCATGCTTTCTAAAACATTCAGCCATTTTGTCAGTTTTCCTCACAATGGCATTTCGTTTGTCGACGCTTTGATAGAATAAAACAACATGAGTGCTAACTTAAAAGAATAAAGGTTCAAAAAGAGTATGCAAAAAGGAAACATTGGGGTAACTACTGAAAACATATTCCCCGTCATCAAGAAGTTTTTGTATAGCGACCATGAGATTTTTCTCCGCGAGTTGATATCCAATGCGGTGGATGCCACCCAGAAGTTGAAAACGCTCGTTTCCAAAGGCGAATACAACGGTGAATTGGGCGATTTGACCGTGCGTGTGGCATTGGGCAAGGATACCATAACGGTAAGCGACCGTGGCATCGGGCTCACCGCCGGGGAGATAGACAAGTACATCAACCAGATAGCCTTTTCGGGCGCCAACGACTTCTTGGAGAAATACAAAGAAGACGCCAACGCCATCATAGGCCACTTCGGCTTGGGTTTCTATTCCGCCTTCATGGTGGCCAAGCGCGTGGAAATCATCTCCAAGTCTTGGCAAGAAGGAGCCACGGCGGTGAAATGGAGCTGCGAAGGTTCTCCCGAGTTCACCTTGGAAGAGACACAGAAGGAGGACCGCGGCACCGACATCGTGCTCTACATAGACGACGAGTGCAAGGAGTTCCTCGAAGAGAGCCGCATCACGCAGCTCTTGAAGAAGTATTGCAGCTTCCTGCCCGTGCCCATCGCTTTCGGCAAGAAGAAAGAGTGGAAAGAGGGCAAGCAGGTAGAGACCGGCGAGGACAACGTCATCAACGAGACCTCCCCGCTGTGGACGCGCAAGCCCTCCGAGCTTAAAGACGAGGACTACCAGAAGTTCTACCGCGACCTCTACCCCATGTCCGACGATCCCCTCTTTTGGATACATTTGAACGTGGACTATCCCTTCCACTTGACCGGCGTGCTCTACTTTCCCCGTGTAAAGAGCAATGTGGAACTCAACCGCAACAAGATTCAGCTCTACTGCAACCAAGTGTACGTCACCGACACGGTCGAGGGCATCGTACCCGACTTCCTCACCCTGCTGCACGGCGTACTCGACTCTCCCGACATCCCGCTGAACGTGTCGCGTTCCTACCTGCAGAGCGACTCCAACGTGAAGAAAATCTCCACCTACATCACCAAGAAAGTTTCCGACCGCCTGCTCTCCATTTTCAAGAACGACAGGGCACAGTTTGAAGAAAAGTGGAAAGACCTGAAGATTTTCATCCACTATGGCATGCTCACCCAAGAAGACTTCTACGACCGTGCCAAAGAATTCGCCCTTTTCACCGACACCGAAGGCAAGCACTACACCCTCGAAGAGTACAAGACACTCATAAAAGACGGGCAGACCGACAAGGACGGCAACCTCATCTACCTTTACGCCCAGCGCAAGGAAGAGCAATACAGTTATATCGAGGCGGCCCGCAACAAAGGCTACAATGTGCTGCTCATGGACGGCCAGTTGGACATCGCCGTGGTGGGCCTGTTGGAGCAGAAGTTGGAAAAATCCCGCTTCACCCGTGTGGACAGCGATGTCATAGACAACCTTATAGTAAAGGAAGAACCCCAAACCGAGGCGTTGGAAGAGGGCAAGCGCGAAGTGCTTTCCACCCTTTTCAAGAGTCAGCTGCCCAAGATGGAAAAGACTGAATTCACCGTCACGGCACAGCCCTTGGGCGAGACGGCCTCTCCCGTTGTTGTAACCCAAAGCGAGTATATGCGCCGCATGAAAGAGTTGGCCGACATACAGGCAGGCATGGCCTTTTACGGCGAGATGCCCGACATGTACAACCTCGTGCTCAACAGCGACCACCGCTTGGTAAAGAGCATCCTCGCAGGGCAAGAAGAGGCTTGTGCCGACGCGATAGCCCCCTTGCAGCAAGAGCTCGATGGGGTAAACGCCCGCCACGAGGAGTTGCGCAAGCAGGCCGAAGGCAAGAAAGACGGTGAGGTGCCCCAAGCCGACAAAGACGAGAAGCAAGAATTGGAGAAGCGCCGTGACGACCTGAAGCAACGCAAGGAGACTGTCTACGCCGACTATGCCTCGAAGAACAAAGTAGTGCGGCAGCTCATCGACTTGGCCTTGTTGCAGAACGGTATGTTGAAAGGCGAGGCGCTCGACAACTTCGTCAAGCGCAGCGTGGAGCTTATTTGATTATCCCGGTAACGGACATATACACACTGTTTAATATTCAGTATATTTGTATTTTATCGTCATTAATTTAGAGGAACCTAAGCCGGCGAATCGCTGTCCGTGAGGGCGGCGATTCTTTTTTTTACCTTATATATAAGACTTATATAGAAACAATTGTCTATATTTGAAGCCCGATGAAGCCGGTTACCTTTATATTGTTCTTTGCCATGCTGCTGCAACCCGTGGGGTTGCGGGCGCAACGGGTGGGCTTGGTGCTCAGTGGCGGCGGCGCCAAGGGCATGACGCACATCGGCATAATCCGTGCCTTGGAAGAGAACAATATTCCCATCGACTATATAGCCGGCACCTCCATGGGCGCCATCATCGGCTCGCTTTATGCCATGGGCTACTCTCCCGATGACATGGAAGCCCTGCTGCGCTCGCCCGACTTCAAGCGTTGGTACACCGGCGAAGTGGAGTCCAAATACGAGTACTATTTCAAGCAAGACCGCCCCACCCCGGAGTTCGTCAACCTGCGCTTCGCCTTCCGCGACTCCCTGCGCATGACACAGCAAATCATCCCCACGAACATGCTCAGCCCCATCCAGATGAACATCATCTTCTTGGAACTGTTCGCCCGCTCCACCGCACAGTGCCGGGGCGACTTCGACCGCCTCTTCGTGCCCTTCCGCTGCGTGGCCTCCGACGTGTACAACAAGCAACCCCTCATCATGCGCGGGGGCGATTTGGGCGATGCCGTCCGTGCCTCCATGAGCTTTCCCTTCGTATTCAAGCCCATCGAGGTGGACAGCGTGCTGGCCTACGACGGCGGCATCTACAACAACTTCCCCACCGACGTGATGCGCGACGACTTCAACCCCGACATCATCATAGGCAGCGTTGTGGCCGCCAATCCCGGCAAGCCGAAAGCCAACAACCTCATGAGCCAGCTTGAGAGCATGATCATGCAGAAGACCGACTACACCCTGCCCGACTCCTTGGGCCTGCTCATGACCTTCCACTTCGACGATGTGAACTTGCTTGACTTCGACCGCCTGCAAGAGCTGCACGACATAGGCTACAACCGCACCATCGAGTTGATGGACTCCATCAAGAGCCGCATTCCCCGCCGTGTCGACGCCGACAGCGTGCGCCGCCGCCGCGAGGCTTACATGGAACAGTTGCCCCCATTGCGGTTCCGCGATATCGAGATAGACGGAGCCAACCCCCAGCAACAAGCCTACATCCAGCGTGAGTTCCATGATTCCGAAGACGAGGTGTTCGATTACGAAGACCTCAAGCGCGGTTATTTCCGCCTGCTGGCCGACAACATGATATCCGAAATCATACCTCATGCCGTTTACGATGCCGCCGACGGCTGTTACCGCCTGCACCTGAAGGTGAAGATGGAGCACAACTTCTCCGTCCGCGTGGGCGGCAGCATCTCCACGAGCAACTCCAACCAAATCTACTTGGGAATTGGCTACCGCAACTTGAACTACTATTCAAAGGAGCTGCTGCTCGACGCCCAAGTAGGTAAAGTCTACAACAACGTGCAGCTCATGGGGCGCATCGACGTGCCCACCAACATCCCCGCCTCGTTCCGCTTCATCGCCTCCTACAGCACCTTCGACTACTACAAGCGCGACAAGCTCTTCTCGCGCGGCAAC
>JAJPYW010000159.1 GCA_021204715.1 Prevotellaceae bacterium | reverse complement strand
ACAAGAAATTGAATACGGTCGTAGGATTCGGTCTTGAGTTCACGAGTGCTTTCAATACTACAGAGAGTTTGACTGCTTTTGACAACACCAATTTGATGTTGATCAACAATTTGAACCTCATGAACCTCTTTGCGGGCTACAAAGGCTCTCCCAGACTCTTCGAGATTGAGAGCGTTTTGGGTATCGGCTGGCTGCACTACTACTACAACGAACGCCGTGGCAACGACTTCAACGACCTCTCCATGAAGGCAGGCTTGAACCTGAACTTCAACTTAGGCCAGGAGAAGGCTTGGACGCTGGCAGTTAAGCCCGCTTTTGTGTGGGATGCCGAAGGTGCCGGTCAGGTACAGTTGAACAGCAACGCCGCCGCCTTTGAAATCACCGTGGGTTTGCGCTATCACTTCAAGTGCAGCAACGGCCAGCGTTACTTCACACGCGTGGCTCCTCCTTGCGACCCGGACGAGATTGCTTCTTTGAACGACCAAATCAACAAGTGGCGTAAAGAGGCCGGGGACAACAAGGCTTTGGCTGACAAGAACGCCCGCGACGCTGCCGATATTCAGAGAGCTTTCGATGAATACAAGAGAACGCATCCCGATGTAGTGGCCAAGAGCAATCCTTCCATGGATGCAGTGGTTATCTTCCGTCAGAACAGCTCTACCATCGATGCCAATCAGGCTCCGACCGTAGCACGCGTTGCCAAGTACTTGCAGAACAACGAAGATACAAAGGTTATCCTCTTGGGTTATGCATCTCCCGAGGGCAGCCAAGAGTTTAACGAAGCACTCTCACAGAAGCGTGCCGACGCCGTGAAGAGCACTCTCGTAAATGACTACGGCATTGCCGAAGACCGCATCGAAGCTGAAGGCAAGGGTGTGGGCGATGTCTTCGAGAAGGCTACATGGAACCGTGCTTGCATTTGCATCGTGGCTGAATAAGAAATGATTGAATGACTTGATATAAAGGCCGTGCCTGCCGGGCACGGCCTTTTTTTGTGCTTATCCGCAAGCTGCGGGTTATTTATCCTGCATGCTTCAAGCGGTTCCTTATATATCCCCACTGTCGCTCTGCCTCTTGTTTCCACTTTTCTTTCAACCCCCGGGTGCTTAACCTATGATAAAATCCGCTCGAATTCTCCCGTTTGACACATTATTTTATTAATTTTGCCGACGCTACGCGTGTAGCCCTAACGAGAAACCATAGATTATAAAGCGATGGAATTAGCGAGTAAGTACAACCCTGCCGATGTGGAGGGGAAGTGGTACCAATACTGGTTGGACCATAAGTTATTCAGTTCCAAACCCGACGGGCGTGTGCCCTACACGGTGGTGATACCCCCGCCCAACGTAACCGGCGTGTTGCACATGGGACACATGCTCAACTCTACCATTCAGGACATCTTGGTGCGCCGTGCCCGCATGGAAGGCAAGAACGCCTGCTGGGTGCCGGGTACCGACCATGCCTCCATCGCTACCGAGGCCAAAGTGGTGGCCAAGCTGGCCGCCCAAGGCATACAAAAGACCGACTTGACCCGCGAGGAGTTCTTGAAGCATGCGTGGGCTTGGACCGAAGAGCACGGAGGCATCATCTTGAAGCAACTGCGCAAGTTGGGCGCGTCGTGCGACTGGGACCGCACCGCCTTCACCATGGACGAGGAGCGCAGCCGCAGCGTTGTCAAGGTGTTTGTCGACCTATACAACAAGGGACTCATCTACCGGGGTGTGCGCATGGTGAACTGGGACCCGAAAGCACTCACCGCCTTGAGCGACGAGGAAGTGGTCTACCAAGAAGAGCACGGCAAGCTCTACTACTTGCGTTATTATATAGCCGACGACGACTTCACCGGCGAGACCGGGCAGGAAGGGGAAGTGGTGCACCGCGATGCCCAAGGGCGGCGCTATGCAGTGGTGGCCACCACACGTCCCGAGACCATCATGGGCGATACGGCTATGTGCATCAACCCGCACGATCCTAAGAACCGCTGGCTGTCGGGCAAGCGTGTCATCGTGCCGTTGGTGGGCCGTGTCATTCCCGTTATAGAGGACGATTATGTAGACATCGACTTCGGTACAGGCTGTTTGAAAGTAACCCCTGCCCACGATGTGAACGACTACATGCTGGGCGAGAAGTACAACCTGCCAATCATCGACGTGTTCAACGCCGACGGCACGCTGAGTCGGGCGGCGGGCATCTACGTGGGCATGGACCGCTTTGCCGTGCGCGAGCGGATAGCCAAGGACCTTGCCGCCGCCTCTCTTATGGAGAAGGAGGAGGCCTATACCAACAAGGTGGGCTACTCGGAGCGCACGCACGTGGTCATAGAGCCGAAGCTCTCCATGCAGTGGTTCCTGAAGATGCGGCATTTCGCCGACATAGCCTTGCCGCCCGTGATGAACGACGAGCTGAAATTCTATCCCTCCAAATACAAGAACATCTACAAGAGCTGGTTGGAGAACATCAAGGACTGGTGCATCAGCCGCCAGCTGTGGTGGGGACACCGCATACCGGCCTACTTCCTGCCCCAAGGAGGCTATGTAGTGGCCGCCACGCCTGAAGAGGCGTTGACAATGGCAAGGCAGAAGAGCGGCGATGGGGCGTTGACCTTGGCCGACCTGCGGCAGGACGAGGATTGCTTGGATACATGGTTCTCTTCGTGGCTTTGGCCCATCTCGCTGTTCAACGGCATCAACAACCCCGGCAACGAAGAGATAAACTACTACTATCCCACAAGCGACTTGGTGACCGCGCCCGACATTATCTTCTTTTGGGTGGCCCGCATGATTATGGCCGGCTACGAGTACCAAGGAGAGATGCCTTTCCGCAACGTATATTTCACGGGCATCGTGCGCGACAAGAAAGGACGCAAGATGTCCAAGTCTTTGGGCAATTCACCCGACCCGTTGGAACTCATGGACCGTTTCGGCGCCGACGGCGTGCGCATGGGCATGATGCTGTCGGCACCTGCGGGCAACGACATCCTTTTCGACGAGGCGTTGTGCGAGCAGGGACGCAACTTCAACAACAAGATATGGAATGCCTTCCGCTTGGTGAAAGGGTGGCAGGTGAGCGGCGAGGCTCCCGTGCCCGAAGCATCCCGCGCGGCCATTGAGTGGTTCGCCTCCAAAGAGAGCGCCGTGGCTGCGGAAGTGGCGGAACTCTTCAGCAAGTACCGTTTGAGCGAGGCGTTGATGGCGGTATACAAGCTCTTTTGGGACGAGTTTTCGGCTTGGTACTTGGAGATGGTCAAGCCCGCTTACGGGCAGCCGGTGAGCCGCAAGGTCTACGAGGCCACCATTGCCTTCTTCGACACGTTGCTGCACCTGTTGCACCCCTTCATGCCCTTCATTACCGAAGAGTTGTGGCAACATATCCGTGAACGCAAGCAAGGGGAGAGCCTCATGGTAAGCCCCATGGCGCCACTGGCAGCCGCCGACGAAACGTTGCTCGTCCGTTTCGAGCAAGTAAAGGAAGTGGTTACGGGCGTGCGCGCCATCCGCAAACAGAAAAACATCCCATCCAAGGAAACGTTGGCATTGGAAGTCATAGGGGAGCATCCGCTTGCCGCTTTCAACGCAGTGTTGGAGAAGATGTGCAACCTCTCTGCCATTACCGTGGCCCGGAAGAAGAGCGGGGGTGCCGCCGCCTTTATGGTGGGCACGGTGGAATATGCCGTGCCGCTTGCCGGCAACGTAGACTTACCATCCGAGCTTGCCCGCATGGAGGCCGAACTCCAACACAAGCAAAGTTTCCTCGAAGGGGTGAAGAAGAAATTGGGCAACGAGAAGTTCGTCGGCCATGCACCTGCGGCAGTCATCGAGATGGAGCGCAAGAAGCAGGCCGAT
>JAJPYW010000048.1 GCA_021204715.1 Prevotellaceae bacterium | reverse complement strand
AGATGGAATATTCGTTTTATGATTTTTTAAAGCTGCTTGGCTCGTTGGGACTCTTCTTGTACGGCATGAAGACCATGAGCGAAGGGCTTCAAAAATTTGCCGGCAACCGCTTGCGGACGATCTTGACCGCAATGACAACCAACCGCGTGACCGGCGTCTTGACAGGTGTGCTGATAACGGCATTGATACAATCTTCCTCGGCCACGACCGTTATGGTGGTAAGTTTCGTAAACGCCGGCTTACTCACCCTTTCCCAGTCCATAGGCGTTATCATGGGTGCCAACATCGGTACCACCGTCACGGCATGGATCATCTCCGCCTTGGGCTTCAAGATAGACGTGGCCGCCTTCGCGCTGCCGCTGCTGGCCATCGGCATCCCCTTGATGTTCTCCCAAAAGAGCGGCCGCAAGTCGGTGGGCGAGTTCATCTTCGGCTTCTCCTTCCTGTTCATGGGGCTCTCCCTGCTGCAGGCCAACGCGCCCGACTTGAGCCGGAACCCCGACATGCTGGCCTTCGTGCAGAACTATACCCACATGGGCTACGCCTCCATCCTGCTGTTCGTGCTCATAGGCACCGTCCTGACGATGATTGTGCAGGCGTCGGCGGCAACCATGGCCATCACGCTCATCATGTGTGCCAACGGCTGGATAGGCTTCGAGCTGGGCGCCGCGTTGGTGTTGGGCGAGAACATAGGCACCACCATCACCGCCAACTTGGCCGCGCTCACCGGCAACACGCAAGCCCGCCGCGCAGCCATGGCCCACTTGGTGTTCAACGTGTTCGGCGTCATCTGGGTGCTGTGCCTCTTCGGGCCCTTCACCCATGCCGTCTCTTGGGGTGTCGACAAGCTCTTCGGCGCGCAGGACGCCGGCGTGGCCGTGTCGTTCAAGCTCTCCGCCTTCCACACCTGCTTCAACATCTGCAACGTGCTCATCATGATTTGGTTCGTCAAGTTCATCGAGCACACCGTCTGCGCCATTATCCACACCAAGGAACAAGAAGAAGAGTACCGCCTGCGCTTCATCACGGGCGGCATGCTCTCCACGGCCGAGCTCTCCATTGTGCAGGCCCGCAAGGAGATACAGCTATTCGCCGAGCGCACGCACCGCATGTTCGACATGGTGCGCGAGCTCCTGCAGATAGAGAAAGACGACGAGTTCAACACGCTCTACAGCCGCATAGAGAAGTATGAAAGCATCAGCAACAACATGGAGTTGGAGATAGCCAACTACCTGAACCACGTACTCGAAGGGCGTTTGAGTGCCGAAGGTAAGTTGAAGATACGCTGCATGCTGCGCGAGATTGCCGAGATAGAGAGCATCGCCGACAGCTGCTACAACATAGCCCACACCATCAGCCGCAAGCGGCGTTACAACGAAGACTTCACCGAGCGTCAGTACGCCCACCTGCACTTCATGATGAAGCTCACCGACGACGCCCTCTCGCAGATGTATGTCGTGCTGTCGCGCACCGAGAACCAGTATGTGGACATCAACAAGTCCTACAACATAGAGAACGAAATCAACAACTACCGCAAGCAGCTCAAGAGCCAGAACATCGTGGACATCAGCAACAAGGAGTACGATTACCAAATCGGTGTCTACTACATGGACATCATCACCGAATGCGAGCGCCTGAGCGACTACATCATCAACGCGGTGGAGGCCGACAACGACATCAAGCGCAAGAAAGTTGCCTAACGCGGCACCGCTTAAATGCCCCGTTTTGTTTCTTTTAAAAGAAAGAAAAGCCTACTTTTGTGCCGTTTTAAACTTCAGAGCGATATGATTATAACCTTCCTGACCGTTCCAAAAAGAGACAGCCTATGCCGGGATGTGTGGTAACCATCGGATTCTTCGACGGCGTGCACCGTGGGCACCGCCTGCTCATCGACTACGTGCGCCGGGCAGCCGAGGCACGCGCCTTGGAACCACTTGTCATCACCTTCCCCAAGCATCCGCGCGAAGTATTGCAGACGGGCTTCCATCCCGAGCTGCTCACCACGTGCCGGGAGAAGATGGACTTGCTGGCCCGGGCAGGCATAGCGCGCCGCGTGTTGATGGACTTCTCCCGCGAGCTTGCCCTATATTCAGCCCGCGACTTCATGGCCTACCTGCAAACGCGCCACCACGCCAAAGTACTCGTGGCGGGCCACGACCACCGCTTCGGGCACAACCGCAGCGAGGGCTTTGCCGACTACGCCCGTTACGGGGCTGAAATGGGCATGGAAGTGCTGCATGCCGGCGCCTACTACCACACGTGGCCCGACGGCACAAAAGAAGAAGTGCCCGTAAGCTCCTCGCGCATCCGCGCCTGCCTGCACGAAGGCGATGTAAAGAGAGCCGCCGCCTACTTGGGCCGCCCCTACGCCATGCAAGGCTTGGTGGGTAGCGGACGCGGCATAGGGCACACCATAGGCTTCCCCACCGCCAACCTTGAGATGCCCGATGCCGGCAAGTTGGTTCCCACCGGCGGTGTCTATGCCGTCATGGTGGGCATCGAAGGGCAAAGTTACGGTGGAATGGTCAATATAGGCCACCACCCCACCTTCGGAACAGACGCCCCGCGCACCATCGAAGTCCACATCTTCGACTTCAAAGCCGACATCTACAGGCGCCCCCTGCAACTCTCCTTCATAGACCGCCTGCGCTCGGAAGAGAAGTTTGCCACGGTAGACGCGCTTGTCAAGACACTCCATGAGGACGAAGCGCGCGCCCGATGCGTGCTGAAAGATTGGCTGACGGATACAAAGAAAGCGGAGGCTCTTCAGTAAAAGGGGAACTGTCCACAGTAAAAGGGATACACGTAACAGTAAAAGAGGCATCGGCTTTCAGTAAAGGAACAATGTAGCGGCTCTCTGTAAAAGGAGCACCGTCCTTCAAGCATAAACAAACAACCTAAGGGGATGTGTCATTTGACGCATCCCCATTTTCTATGGAAGCGCTTCCATGCAGATTAAGCAATACTGTCGTTGCAAACTCATCAATGCATTTCTTAGGATGTAGAAACTCGAGTTTATAGGATGTACAAACTCGAATTTGTAGGTGTTATAAACTCGAGTTTGTAGATGCGCCGCCGCATCTACATTGCTTAACCACCCCTCCTTATACCTAATTATATATATAGCGTCTGCCCGGCCAAGACGCACCATACACCTTATTATATATATACACCACAGCCGCGTCTGCAACGCGCCGCCTTACACCTTATTATATATATAGCAACCGGCGGCACCTTGTCAATGGGGCCATACCTATTGTTTAAAGGATACTAAAAGACAAGATAAGAGAAACGATTCAATTGGAGCGTTGGAGAGGGGAATTTAAGGAGAATTATGCCTTCATTTTGCGTACTTCTCTTAATAAGAGATGTATCGGTGAACGTAACTTGCTGAAACGCTGCACTTAACGTGTTTATTTGTTTAGCAAATGCGTCCATCTCTTAATAAGAGAAGGATTTACGGGTGCAAATGTATCTATTATTTTGTAAATCACTCAATTCCTAATGTTAAAAATACGGATTGTTTAGCAAATTGTTTAGCAAATCTAAAAATGGGTATTGAAACACAAGTACTTACAAGCCGATACATCTCTTATTAAGAGAAGTATCGAGAATGAAAGTGTAAACTATTATAACGCAATGAGATAGGTGTTACTAAACGTTTTAATTGCATTGAAGAGAAGTAGCAAAACGGAGTGAAACGATTGAGTGCCGCTGAAGCGTGTTGGAAAGTGTTTGATTCTGTTGAATTGTGTTTAAATAGTGCAACGTGCCAAGAAGACACATCGTAAAGGATATTCATAAAGGATATGCCCGAAGAAAGTGCCGAAAGATTGCGAAAG
>JAJPYW010000033.1 GCA_021204715.1 Prevotellaceae bacterium | reverse complement strand
GGGCGCGCTTAACCGAGCGTAGTGCGAAGATTTGCCCCGAAGGCTAAGCGCCAAACCCGAGCCAATCCGTACCACCCACACCTTTTTAAGCCTTGTCTGAACCCGGAACAAGCATTAAACGCACCCCTTTATATTAAGCGCCAAACCCGAGCCAATCCCTACCACCCACACCTTTTAAGCCAAGCCCGATTCCGCATCAATCCCTCGTCACCCCCAAACAAAGCGCCCCTTTATTACCCATTTGTTGAACAAAAAGACTACCTTTGCCCCCATAAACAAACCGGAAGTATGAAAAGACTTGTTATATTCGACTTGGACGGCACGCTGCTGAACACGATTGCCGACCTTGCCACCGCCACCAACCGCGCGTTGCAACTATGCGGATACCCCGTGCACGAAATGAACGCCTACCGCTACTTCGTGGGCAACGGCATCAGCAAGCTCTTTGAACGCGCCCTGCCCGAAGACCAAAGAACCGAAGCACAGATAGAGCGAATACGCAGCCTTTTCGTCCCCTATTACGACGCCCACAACGCCGACAAAAGCGACCCCTATCCCGGCATGAAAGAACTCCTGAAAGAGTTACAACAACGAAGCATCCACATAGCCGTCGCCTCCAACAAATACCAAGCCGCCACAAGCAAGCTCATAGCCCACTACTTCCCCGGCATACACTTCACCGCCGTGTCGGGACAAAAAGAAGGCTTCCCCACCAAGCCCAACCCCGCCATTGTACACAACATCATAGAGAAAGCCGGCGTGCAAACAGAAGAGACACTCTATGTGGGCGACTCCAACGTAGACATGCTCACCGCGCGCAACGCCGGCGTCACCGCCGTGGGCGTCACGTGGGGATTCCGCCCAAGAGAAGAGCTGGAAGCCTGCCAACCGGCACACATCATCGACCGGCCCGAAGAGCTGCTCGGCTTCCTTGACGAGTAACCACGGCAAACCATGCCACCTATACATACAACTTATATGCACACGAAAAAGAAGAAACATTTTACCCACCCCCATCTGAAAAGAACTTGATGAAGAAGCTGCTGCTGCTCATGGCATGTATCTGCCAATCCTATCTCTGCTTCGCCCAAAACACCATGCAAGGACGCGTGGTGGACGCGCAAGACGGCGAAGCCGTGCCCATGGCCCAAGTGATACTCCTCTCAAGAGAAGACAGCGCGCGCGTCTTTTCCACCATCTGCGACTTTGAAGGACACTACTCCTTCTCCTATATCCCCCAAGGACGGTACATGTTCAGCATCGAGGCCCGCGGCTATGAAACCCTGAAAGACTCCCTGCTGCTTACGCAAGAGAACCCCGGCGTGACGCGCGTTGACAAGCTCACGCTCGCCGCCCAAATGCTCGAAGGCGTCACGGTAACGACAAGCCGCACACGGCAGGATGTAGACAAAAAGGTCGTCACCTTCAGCGGACCGGAACTCTCGGCAGCCTACAACTCGATGGACCTGCTCAAGACCTTGCCCGGCATCAAGGCCAACGTGCAGACGGGAGGCGTGTCGGGCATGGACGGCGGCGAAGTGCTGATACTTGTGAACGGCATCAAAGCCACCGACAACGAGGTGGAGAGCCTGCCCAAGCACAAGATAAAGAACGTGGAGATATACGACATTCCGCCCGCGCGCTACCAAGACGTGGCACGTGTAATCAACATCAAGACCGCCCCGCTTGACGACGGCTTTATCGTCAACATGAACGGTAACACCGCGGTAAGTACCGGCTTCAGCAACGACAACGCCTACTTCGCTTGGAACAAGGGACGGAACAAGTTCACCGCCGCCTACCAGCTCAACGTGCGCAATTACAAAGACCGGGAGTACAGCCACGACTACACCTACAACTTGGGCGGCGAGGACTACCGGCTCTATGAGTATGAGAAATCGCACTTCGGCTATACCGACCACAATCCCTCGCTGAAATACTCCTACGTGGATTTCGACAAGGCGGTGGTGGAGATAACCGCCAAGCCCAATTACCTGCACTACTTCAACGGCGCTTCGGGTGACGGTACGTATGTGGCAGGAGCGGAAGGTTCGCGCCCGCTCGACATTGAATCGCGCAGCGTGGAGAACACTTTCTCGCCCGTGATAGACGCCTACTACTGGCAACGTCTCTCTAAAAACGACGAGTTGAGCCTGAACGCCGTGGGCACGCTCTACGACGTGAAGCAGACGGGCGTGGACAGCGAGGCGTTCTCGGACGACGGCACGCCGGTGTACTATGACGACCGCGACCTGCACAACGACAAATACTCCATTATAGGCGAGGTGGCCTACACGCACCAATTCGCTTCGTGGGCGCGTTGGAACACGGGCTACCGCACGCAAGCGGCTTTCCTGCACTCTAAGGCCGACAACGAGTTCGGCCACTTCGACTACCACAGCCGCTTTCTGAACCATTCGGCCTATACGGAGTTCAGCGGTGGATGGAAAGGCATGCTCTACCGCGTGAGCTTGGGATTGGCGCAGACCTACAACAAATCGGACGGGGTGAAAGTGAAGAACCTGAGCTTCACCCCGCGTGTGGTGTTCGGCTACAACTTCGGGCACGGGCAAAGCGTCAGGTTGCAATACAGCAGCCAGCCCATAGCGCCTGATATCAACGACCTGAGTTCAAATATCAGCAACGTCACCGTCAACATCCTCTCGGTGGGCAATCCGGAATTGGAGTCGGCATTGAAGCAAACCGTGTACCTCATGTACAACTTGGAGAGCAAGTACGTTGAATTGTCGCTTGTCCCCAAATTCTCCAAGACAAAAAGAGCGATTATAGATTACTTCGAGGAAGAAGAGGGCAGCTTCTGGCTGAAGCGCGTCAACGGCAATTACTACAGGTATTATGGAGCCGAGGTGGAGATGAACATCATGCCGTTGGGGAACAAGACATTGGAACTTCAATGCTGGCTTGCCCCTTTGCGACAGACCGTATGCTCCGACCAAATAAACTACTCGCTCACTTCATGGGAGAACTATGTAGGCCTCTCTTACAACGGCAAAGCCTTCTCGGCTTCCTACGAGCTCAGTATTCCGGCCTACAGCATATCGGGCGCTTATTGCTCCAAATCGGAGCCGGCCAGCAATTTGGACATCTCTTACAAGTGGAAGAACTGGCGGTTCAGCGCGTCGGCTTACTGGATAGGTAAGGCGTGCCATTACAAGTACAAGCTCATACCGGGCATGGCGGTGGCCAGCACCAACCACACGTGGATATACAACAACCAGAACATGGTGGTGCTGGGCGTGGCTTGGCACTTCATGTCGGGCAAGGACAAGCAGTACAACCGCAACTTGAACAACGGAGACTACGCTTCGCCCACGAAATGATATTGCCCCCGCTACAACTGCTTGTAACGGGGGCAATCTTTATATCATGAGGGTTTCAACGCAATTTCATTCTTGCTGAAACGCTGTTGGAAGGATCGTTTATTGTTGCCCGAGTATGCCCAACTGCTTGAAGCACTTCACGAGCTTATCCACGGCATAGTCCACTTGCTCCTTGGTGTGCGTGGCCATGAGCGCCACCCGTACCAGCGTGTCTTGCGGGGCGCAAGCGGGCGGAATCACCGGGTTGATGAAGATGCCTTCGTCGAAGGCCATGCGTGTTACACGGAACGTCTTGTCCACATCGCGCACGTAGAGCGGAATGATGGGCGACTCGGTGCCGCCAATCTCGAATCCCTCTTGACGGAAACGGTCCAAGGCATAATTTGTAATCTTCCAAAGACGCTCGATGCGTTCGGGCTCCGACTTGATGATGTGGAGCGCCTCGCGAGCCGACGCGGTAGCTGCCGGCGTGCTGCTGGCTTGGAATATATAGGAACGCGCGT
>JAJPYW010000294.1 GCA_021204715.1 Prevotellaceae bacterium | reverse complement strand
CAGTAACCCCCTGTGCCACGCCTTGCCTGCACACTATTTACACGCAGTGGCCTCTCTCAAGCCAACACTTCCACCGCCTTCTCGATGCGGGCAAGCGTCTCCTCCTTGCCAATCACCTCGGTAATGTCGAACATGTGGGGTCCGCGGCACGCGCCCACCACCGCCAAGCGGAAAGCGTTCATCACATTGCCCAAATGATATCCGTTGCCGGCAATCCAAGCCATCACCGCAGCTTCGGTTTCCTTGGAGCCGAACGATGCCAAGCCCGACAGCAAATCCGTCAGTTCCCCCATGATGCGGGGTGTGTCTTCGCTCCAGCGCTTCTTCACATCCTTTTCGGCGTAAGCGACGGGTGCCGTGAAGAAGAAGCAAGCCTGTTCCCAAAGCTCCTTGACGAAGTTCACGCGCCCCTTCACCAACGAGACAACGCGCGTCACGTAGGCGTCGCTGTAGCGGGCGTCGTCCACGCCGTGCTCCCTCAAAACCGGGCGGAACAGGGCGGCCACCGCCTCGTCTGCCATGCGCAATATATACTCATGGTTGAACCAGATACCCTTCTTATAGTCGAACTTCGCCCCCGACTTGCTGCAACGCCCCAAGTCGAAACGCGCCGTAAGTTCCTCCACCGACATCAACTCCTCGTCGTTGCCGGGATTCCAGCCAAGCAGTGCCAAGAAGTTGACAACCGCCTCGGGCAAGTAGCCCGCTTCTCGGTAGCCGGGAAAGCACTCCCCGCTCTTGGCGTCGTGCCAGTCGAGCGGAAACACCGGGAAACCCAAGCGGTCGCCGTCGCGCTTGCTCAACTTGCCGTTCCCTTCGGGCTTCAAAAGCAAGGGCAGGTGGGCGAAAGCCGGCATGGAGTCTTCCCAGCCGAAAGCGCGGTACAGCAACACGTGGAGCGGCGCCGAAGGCAACCACTCCTCGCCGCGGATAACGTGCGACACCTCCATCAAGTGGTCGTCCACGATGTTGGCCAAGTGGTAAGTGGGCAGTCCATCGGCCGACTTGAAGAGCACCTTGTCGTCCAAGATAGAAGAGTTCACCACCACATCGCCCCGAATCAGGTCGTACACGTGCACCTGCTCTCCCGGCTCTATTTGAAAGCGCACCACATACTGCGCGCCCGCCGTTACCAATGCCTCCACCTCTTCACGGGGAAGCGTCAGCGAGTTGCGCATCTGCATGCGCGTGGAAGCGTCGTACTGGAAATTCTTTATCTGGGCGCGCTTCGCCTCCAATTCGGCCGGCGTGTCGAAAGCCAAGTATGCCTTTCCTTTATTAATAAGTACCCGTACATATTCTTTATATATATCCCTGCGTTCCGACTGCCGGTAAGGGCCGTACTTGCCGCCTATGCCCACGCCCTCGTCGAAGGTGATGCCAAGCCAGCGGAAAGCCTCCACGATGTACGCCTCTGCACCCGGCACGAAGCGGTTGGAGTCGGTATCTTCTATACGCAGAATCAATTCCCCTCCATGCCCGCGCGCGAAGAGAAAGTTATATAAAGCAGTCCGCACACCACCGATGTGCAGCGGTCCCGTAGGACTTGGCGCAAAGCGCACCCTGACCTTTCTATCAGCCATATTATCCCTTTTATACAAAATCAGGGTGTAAAATTACGCTTTTTTTTCCACACAACTGTTTTTTTTCGTACTTTTCGCAAAAATTCCCGTATATGAACCCTGACAAGACACGAAAAGGACGCCGTTCCTACAAAGAACTGTTATATAAAGCGCTCGTTTTTACCTGCACCGTGCTCATTATTGTCTACTTCCTGCCCCGCGACGGCCGTTTCAACTATCAATTTGACATCGACAAGCCTTGGATGTACGGACAGCTCATGGCCACCTTCGACTTCCCCATCTACAAGCCCGACAGCTTGGTGCGCCACGAGCAAGACAGCCTCTTGGCCACCTTCTCTCCCTACTACCGCTTGGACAAGCATGTAGAAGAAGAAGCCTTGGACAAGCTGCAGAAGGGATACGAAGAGGGCCTGCGCAAGTTGCTCAACGCCGACCAGTACCGGCTGTTGAAAGAAGCCCTTTCCGACATCTACCGCGCCGGCATCCTCTCTACCGACGACCGGCAGACACTCCAAGCCGACAGCACCCAAGCCGTGCTCATTGTAGACGACAAGATAGCCCAGCGGCAAAGCGCCGACCGCCTGCACACCGTCAAAGGCGCCTACACCGACCTGCTCGCCGCCAACCCCGCCCGCATCAGCCCCGAGCTGCTGCAACAATGCGCCCTGAACGACTACCTCACCCCCAACCTCACTTACGACCGCCGCCGCACCGAAGCCGCCCGCAAGGAACTGCTCGACAACTACTCGTGGGCCAACGGCCTTGTGCAGACCGGGCAGAAGATAATAGACCGCGGCGAGATAGTCAACGCCGACACCTACCGCATCTTGGAAAGCCTGCAAAAAGAGTCCATCAAGCGCAGCAACTCCCTTGCCCAGCAACGCCTCATCCTTGTGGGGCAGCTGCTCTACACCGCCATACTGATAGGCTGCTTCATGCTCTACCTGCACCTGTTCCGGCGCGGGTACTACGAGCACAAGACCAACCTAACGCTCCTTTTCCTGCTCATTATCATCTACTGCGTGCTCACGGCCGCCATGGTAGCCCACAACTTCTTCACCATCTACATCATTCCCTACGCCATGCTGCCGGTCATCATCCGCGTGTTCTTGGATTCGCGCACAGCCTTCCTCACCCACGTGGTCACCATACTGCTCTGCTCCATCTGCCTGCGCTATCCCCACGAGTTCATATTGCTGCAAGTGCCCGTGGGCTTGGTGGCCATCTTCAGCCTGCGCGAGCTCTCGCAACGCTCGCAGCTCTTCCGCACGGCCATTATGGTGACGTTGGCCTACATCGCCCTCTATTTCGCCTTCGAGCTGATAACGGCCAACGACCTCTCCAAACTGAACCGCTCCATGTACGTCTTCTTCGTTATCAACGGCGCGTTGCTGCTCTTCACCTACCCGTTGCTCTTCCTCTTGGAGAAGCTCTTCCGCTTCACCTCCAACGTCACGTTGGTAGAACTCTCCAACATCAACACCCCGCTGTTGCGCCGTCTCTCCGAAACCGTGCCCGGCACCTTCCAGCACTCCATGCAAGTGGCCAACCTCGCCGCCGAAGCCGCCAACCGCATCGGTGCCAACAGCCAGCTGGTACGTACCGGAGCCTTGTACCACGACATCGGCAAGATGGAGAACCCCGTGTTCTTTACCGAGAACCAGTCGGCAGGGGTCAATCCCCACAAGAGCCTCACCTTCGAAGAGAGCGCACGCATCGTCATCAACCACGTCACCGGCGGCATCAAGCTGGCCGAGAAGCTGGGCCTGCCCGATGTTATCCAAGCCTTCATCACCACCCACCACGGATGCGGCAAGACCAAGTACTTCTACATCTCGTGGAAGAACGGACATGGCGGTGAAGAACCCGATGAAGACCTCTTCACCTACCCCGGCCCCAACCCCTACACCACCGAACAGGCCATCCTCATGATGGCCGATGCCGTGGAAGCCGCCTCGCGCAGCCTCTCCACCTATACCGAAGAGAGCATCAGCACGCTCGTAGAGAAGATTATCGACTCACAGGTGGCCGAAGGTTTCTTCAAAGAGTGTCCCATCACCTACAAGGACATCGCCACCATCAAAGCCGTCTTCAAAGAGAAGCTCAAGACCATGTACCACACCCGCATCAGCTATCCGGAGTTGAAGAAATCGTGAACAAGTAAAAGGGAAAGTGCCGAAGCAAGAGGGGGGGGGAAAAGCAGCGTTTTTATAAGCCGGCACGCTTCGGCCGGCTTTACATCGGGTCTACATCATAATACACCCTT
>JAJPYW010000193.1 GCA_021204715.1 Prevotellaceae bacterium | reverse complement strand
AAGAAAGGCTTTACCATTGAAGCGAGCCCCAACACCAAAATCACCGACGAGCAGTATGACCTGCTTGTCAAGGAGTTCCGCACGGACAAGGATTTGAAGCAGAAGACCGAGCGGTTCACCCAAGAGCGCCAAAGCAAGGAGCGCAACAAGGGTGTGGTAGCCATAGAAGGCTACAAGAAGGAGGAGGACAAGCCCAAAGTGGAAGAGCTCAAAACGGTGGTGCCCGAAGAGGCGCGTCCCAAGTTCAAGCCCGTAGGCAAGATAGACTTGGACCAGTTGGGCCACCGTCCCTCCGTAGCCGAGAAGGTGAAAGAGAAAACGCCCGAGCCGCAGAAGCCGGCCGAAGAAGCCGTCAAGCCCGGGCAGTCAGCAACAGCCGCCGACGCCACCCAAGCGGCGTCACATCCTTATCCCGAGCCTGAACCCGAACAACCCGAACCTCAACCCGAACAGCCAGTGGAACAGCAACCGCAACCGGCCGCACAACCGGCCGAGCAACCCCAACCCGCCGAGCAACCCAAAGCCGGGGAGCGGCCGCAGCCCGCGCCCCAAGTACAAGCCGAATCCAAGCCTCGAGAAGAGCCGGCGCCACAGCCTGCCGCCACTATTGAAGAGAAAGCCGAATCTTCACCGGCCACCCCGTCTGTAGGATCTCCCGAACCGGCCCCCGCACCCGTTGCGGAGAAGCCGGCGGTTGCAGAGGCGCCTTCGCAGCCGGCAGAAGCCACGGAGCCGGTGCCACCGTCGGAAAAGACGCAGGCCGAAGCCGCCGAAGATGTGTTCAAGCTGCCCATCACTGACGCCGCCCTCAAGCTGAACGTAGTGGGACAGATAGACTTGAACGCCCTGAACCAATCCACACGCCCCAAGAAGAAATCCAAAGAAGAGAAGCGCAAGGAGCGTGAGAAGAAAGAGAAGGTGCGCCAAGACCAGAAGAAACAAATGAAAGAGGCTATCATCAAGGAGATACGCGGCGATGAAAGCAAGCCTGCCGCCGACGCCAAGGCCGACAACAACAAGAAGAAGCGCGTGCGCATCAGCAAAGAGAAGGTCGACATCAACAGCGTGGGCGGCTTCCAGCGCGGTGGCGAACGCCCCAAGAGCGGCGGTAACGGCGGTGGCGGAGGCAACCAGCAAAGCAGCCAAGCCGCAAGCAAGAGCCGTGGCAAAGACCGCTTCAAGAAGCCCGTCATCAAGCAAGAAGTCAACGAAGAAGACGTGGCCAAGCAAGTAAAAGAGACGCTTGCCCGGCTCACGTCCAAGACCAAGAGCAAAGGCGCCAAGTACCGCAAGGAGAAGCGCGACCTCTTCTCCAACCGCCTGCAGGAGTTGGAGAACCAAGAGATGCAAGAGAGCAAGATATTGAAGCTGACAGAGTTTGTCACCGCCAACGAGTTGGCCAGCATGATGGACATCTCCGTCACCCAAGTCATAGCCACCTGTATGAGCATCGGCATCATGGTGTCCATCAACCAGCGGTTAGACGCGGAGACCATCAACCTCGTGGCCGAAGAGTTCGGCTTCAAGACCGAATACATCAGCGCCGACGTGGCACAAGCCGTGAAAGAGGAGGCCGACGCCGAAGATGACCTGCAACCGCGCGCGCCCATTGTCACCGTCATGGGCCACGTAGACCACGGCAAGACTTCGCTGCTCGACTACATCCGCAAGTCAAATGTCATTGCCGGTGAAGCCGGCGGCATCACCCAGCACATAGGCGCCTACCACGTCACCTTGGAAGACGGCCGCCGCATCACCTTCCTCGACACGCCCGGTCACGAAGCCTTCACGGCCATGCGCGCCCGCGGTGCCAAAGTGACCGACATCGCCATCATCATCGTGGCCGCCGACGACCACGTGATGCCCCAAACCAAGGAAGCCATCAACCACGCCACCGCCGCCGGCGTTCCCATTGTTTTCGCCATTAACAAGATAGACAAGCCCGCCGCCAACCCCGACAAGATAAAGGAAGAACTCGCCGCCATGAACTTCTTGGTGGAAGAGTGGGGCGGCAAGTACCAGTCGCAAGACATATCGGCCAAGAAAGGCATGGGCGTAGCCGAACTCATGGAGAAAGTGTTGCTCGAAGCCGAGATGCTCGAGCTCAAAGCCAACCCCGACCGCCGCGCCACCGGTTCGGTCATAGAGTCCTCGTTGGACAAAGGACGCGGATACGTGGCCACCGTGCTCGTGTCAAACGGCACGTTGAAGATGGGCGACATCGTCTTGGCCGGCACCCATTACGGCCGTGTAAAAGCCATGTTCAACGAGCGCAACCAGCGCATGAAACAGGCCGGTCCCTCCGAGCCCGCGCTCATTTTGGGCTTGAACGGAGCCCCTGCCGCAGGCGATGCTTTCCACGTGATAGAGACCGAGCAAGAAGCGCGCGAAATCGCAAGCCGCCGCGAGCAGCTGCAGCGCGAGCAAGGTCTGCGCACCCAGAAGATGCTCACCTTGGACGAAGTGGGACGCCGCTTGGCTTTGGGCGACTTCCACGAGTTGAACGTCATTGTCAAGGGCGATGTCGATGGTTCCGTCGAGGCGTTGAGCGACTCCCTCATCAAGCTCTCCACCGAGCTGATACAAGTGAACGTCATACACAAAGGCGTGGGCCAAATATCCGAATCGGATGTATCACTCGCCGCCGCTTCCAACGCCATCATCGTGGGTTTCCAAGTGCGTCCCTCCAATCCGGCCGCGCGCTTGGCCGAGCAAGACGGCGTGGACATACGCAAGTACTCCGTCATCTACGACGCCATCGAAGAGGTGAAAGCCGCCATGGAAGGCTTGCTCGCCCCCACCGTGAAAGAGCAGGTTACGGCTACCATCGAAGTGCGCGAAGTCTTCAACATCAGCAAGGTGGGCATCGTGGCGGGTGCCATGGTAAAGACCGGCAAGGTGAAGCGCACCGACAAGGCACGCCTCGTGCGCGACGGCATCGTGGTCTACACCGGTGCCATCAACGCCCTGAAACGCTTTAAGGACGATGTGAAGGAAGTAGCCACCAACTTCGAGTGCGGCGTGAGCCTGACCAACTGCAACGACATCAAGGTGGGCGATGTCATCGAGTCCTACGAAGAAGTGGAAGTGAAGCAGACGCTGTAAGGAATACTTCTTTTACATTATCTATATATAATAAGGTATAAGGGGAAGCCGTTCCAGAAAAGAATAACTTCCCCTTTTATATAACCCAAGCCTGTATATACCCAAACCATTTATAATACCCCAAACCATTAATCACATTCAACCCTTCCCATTATGAACACTACAGTTTCCCCCGATGATTCACATATAAGCACAGAAGATTACTTTGCCCAAATAGAAAAAGCGTTGACCGACGTTAAAGAGGGTAAGACATACGCCATGAAATAGGGCGAGTCACTCGACGATTTCCTTTTGAGAATGGAGGCCGAAGGACACTTATCCGACAGTTAGCCCTTATTCCCTGTTCCTCTTGCAGCGGCAAGAACCCCCATTTCCACATACTACGTAGCAGGTCTATTTGATTTACATCAAAAAAATTAGCAAAAATAGACAGTTAATGCTGTAATATTATAGATTCTTTTATTAGTTTTGCACTCGGTTTAGTGTAAAGAATAACCGCATTATACTTTAACCTTTGTGTAATTTAATTAAACTATGTAGTATGAGAAGCAGCAAGAATTTATTCCTGTTTGGCCGCGCGGAGCAACTCCGGCGGCTGTGCTTTATGGTTTTGTTGTCGGTACTCGCCATTGGCGCGTACGCACAAAACAAGAGTGTGACGGGTACTGTTGTTGATACGACAGGCGAATCCGTTATTGGTGCAAGTGTGTTGGTTCAGGGAACCACCAACGGTACGATTACCGATTTCG
>JAJPYW010000150.1 GCA_021204715.1 Prevotellaceae bacterium | reverse complement strand
CCAACGTGGTAATGGTATAGCCCGACAGCACCATGCCGATGGCATCCTTGTCGGCGTGGTAGGTGTCGCTCAAATAGAGCGGCAACAGCGGTGCCAGCAGCATGAAAGAGAAAAAGATCAAAGAGTTGCCCGTCAACACCTTGAGATAATTCTTGTTCCATAATTTATCCATTGTTTGCGCCATCGTCTTTTCAGTTTAATCCATTCATCGAGATACCGTTTTTTATCCTGCAATCCCTGTGCTCTCCGTAAGGCAGCTGCCTTTGAGAGCGCAAAGATAGCGATAATTTGGCAGGTAAGAAAGGATAGGCGGCAAATTGCATCATACAACAAAACGATGTTACAAGATAGGGAGATAAATCACACCATGAAAACAGAAGACGGAAAAGACAAAATGAAAGCAAAAGCGGATGAGAAAGGGCGTGATACAGCATGAAGCTATACAGATTTTTCATGCCGACGGATGAAGAAGAAGGAGGAAAAGATCCGTGATGATTGGACTATATTTAGTGCTTCCGATGCATTATCTGTCCTATATTTCATATTCCTCTTGTACTGAAACGGCCGTTTTTGCGGGCTGGAAGACGGAAGGGCGGATAAAACGGCGGAATTTGGGGGTAAAATGGTAAAATGAGATGACATAATGGTGATGATAATGGATAAAGTAAAGCGTGTAATACACTTATATACAACATATTGAAAGTATATAAACAGCATAAAACAGGCATAGTCATTGCCATTCTATTTTACAAATCAAGGTTTTCTTGCACCCCCTTCACAGCCTACGATACACCCCCTGCAACCCGATATGCACACCTTTAGAACATAAAAAACACCCTTTTTGCATACTGTAAACAACGATGCACGGTTTCGGCGCAGCCGTTGCCACCACAGTGATCCGCAGGCATAACCTACCCTTTTCAAGCTATTTTGTCATCTATTATTACCACCTTCCCCACCCCATTCCATAGACCTCTATTTCGGGGTGTTTTGACATATAGAAAGCATATCTTTCATTCTTACAGCATATTGTCATTGTACCCTCCTCTTTACCTTTCATTCTATCAAATCTCCGAAGCGTGAATTTTTCATCTTCCCAATGATGAGTACCTCATCTCTGTTATCGTTAGGGTATAAGCAATGTGTTCTGACACTTTGTTCTTCCCAATGATGACACCCTCATCATCACATTCCTTAGACCATAAGAAACACATTCCATAGACCGCCTGCATTGGGAAGTGTAAAGATAACGGTGCGTGTCAAGAAATCCGCGCGTCGGCATCGAGGCGGTGGAAGCGTTGCGGTGCACGCACCGCGCCCTTTACTTTCCACGCTTTTTCATCGTTGCGGACGCTACCCTTGCCAACCCCATTCCTATCAAGATTATTTACCCACTCCACTGCCCATAGCAACGGCTTTCATGACGACATATACCATGTTTTGCACCCTGCCGCATGACAGCATAAAACCATACAAAGAACGGTAATTATTATACCCATCCATACGTTCCACTTCATTGTGGCTATTGCCTCTTGTAGCGGAACAACCGGGGACGGTAGGCGACATTGTATCCGTTGTCGAGCACAGAGCCGTTGGAGAAGACGATGCCCTCCTGCATGAGCGTGCCGTTGTCTTCGTGGGCATGGCCGAAGAGGTGGTAGCGGGGCCTGACTTGGAACACGCGCCCGCGCAGCGGCTCATTGCCCCAATGCGCACCCAAGGTGACGTCCAATATCATGGCGGGCGGTTCGTGGGTGACAAGCACGTCTATATCATCGGGGATAAGGCCGACGGGGTGGTTGTAAGCCAGCCCGAAGAACTTCACGCCGTCTATCTCGCAACCGCGGTCTTGCAGGAAACGCACGCCTTGGGGCAGGTCTTCTATATCCAATGCGTCCCACAGGCAAAGGTCGTGGTTGCCGGCCACAAAGAGCTTGTGCCGGTGGGGCAAGGCGATGAACCAGTTGAGAAAATCGAGCGCCTCGGCCTCCGTGCCGTAGTCGGTGAAGTCGCCGCAATGCACTATGACGTCGGCCGCGGGCAAGTCCGTGAGCAACCCGTGCCGGTTGTGGGTGTCGGAGATTTGGAGTATCGTCATGGAAGGATGATGTGCCTTGTTTTACATCTATAATTCCTACTTCTTTGCAAATATACTTTCTTTCTCTTGGCCGTTCAATTTTCCTTCCCTTTTATTTTGAAGATTCCGTTTTATCGCTTATCTTTACCCACGGAATGGCGGGAGTGGAAGTCCCTGCTCCCCACGCGCCATGAGGGCGAGGAAAGGGATTGGCGGCCATTCTTTCTTCTTTTAGATAGTCTTCCCTACAAGTAATCAAGGTATCTAATACTGTAAAGCGAATAGGTATGAAACGGGAGAATGGCGGTATTTTTGCGGAAGGATTAATCATGTAATACAATGTAATTATGGCTAAAAAGGTATTGATATTGTCGGGTAGTCCGCGCATCGGGGGCAACTCGGACTTGTTGTGCGACGAGTTCATGAAGGGTGCCTTGGAAGCGGGCAACCGGGTGGAGAAAATCAATGTAGCTACACGGAAGATAGGCTTCTGCCGTGGGTGCTACCATTGCAAGAGCCATCAGGGAGTGTGCGCCATTAAGGACGATATGGCGGAGGTGTTGGAGAAGATGCTGGCGGCCGATGTCATTGTCATGGCAACGCCTGTCTATTTCTATGCCATTTGCGCACAGCTCAAGGCGGTGATTGACCGCAGCGTGGCACGGTGGTTGGAGTTCAAGGACAAGGAGTTCTATTATATCATGACTTCGGCCGAAGACTCCCCGGAGGTCATGGCGTGTACGTTGGAGTGCCTGCGCGGGTTTGCCGCCTGCTTGGAAGGCTCGGTAGAGAAGGGCGTTGTCTACGGAAAGGGCGTGCAAGGCAAGGGCGAGGTGAAAGGCAGCCCTTACATGAAGCAGGCCTACGAAATGGGGAAGCGCGTCGGCTAAGACGCGCTTCCTCTGCCCTATTACGATACCAATCTATCTCGAAAGTCATTACGGGCTGACCGCTGAAACGCGCTTCCCTTGCCTCGTAACGAAACAAGACGCGGCGTCGGTACAGCTGCGAAAAAAAAGGCTGTATCTACCTGCGGCCGGACAGGAGGCCGCGCCGCTGTCAAGGTGGAACGGCAGGCTGCTTCAACTGAAGCGTTCCGTCCCTTCCAAGAAGGCCGACAACTGGGCGGGAGTGATGTTCTTGGCGACAATCACGCCGTCGGCGTCGAGCAGGTAGTTGGTGAATCCTTGGCCCAAACGGTAGGTCTTGAAGAGCTTGGAAGAGGCCCCGCGCGTATCCACAAAAGTGGCATGGGGTGCGAGGCTGTCGCCACGCACGGCCTCTTGGAAGATAGAGGCATATTCATCGAACGACACGGAGACAAGCGCTACATCGTCGGTAGAGGCGGCGCGCAATACATTGTTCAAGTTGGCGTTGAGCATGCGCGAAGATGCGTCGTAACCTGCCCAGAAGCTGAGCAGCACGTATTTTCCTTTCAACGAGGAGAGGGTAATGTCTGCGTACCCGTCCATATAGGAACGCAGGTGGAAATCGGGGGCTTCATTGCCTATGGCCAAGCCGCCCGTAGGTTTGTTCTTGCTTATAAAAGAGGTGAAAATACCTATTATTAAAGCGATGAATATCCATTTTATGCACCGTTTCATCTATGCGGTTTTAAGTTAATACTATCCGGGACGGGTGCCTCGACGGCAGGCGGTTTCTTCCCGAAGTGTTCTTTGTCAGCTTTGAGAATTGTTGTTATCCTGAAAATCAAAGCTTTTATCTTTGAAACCGGGCGCAAAGGTACGCATTAACCAAACTATTTTCCAAATAAACAAGC
>JAJPYW010000261.1 GCA_021204715.1 Prevotellaceae bacterium | reverse complement strand
GATATAACAATGAAATAACATATAATCGAAGCGCTTCGATACGACCTATCCAAGCGCTTCGATACAACCTCATCAATACCATCCTTGCAAACCCGTCAATACTTTCATGTAGATGCAAGCAATGTATTCCTTATACTCTATAAACTCGAGTTTCTACGTCTACAAACTCGAGTTTATAACATCTACAAATTCGAGTTCGTAGACTTAGCGGTTCGTGTCCGTATTCTGTGAGAGATAACTTTGGTAAGCCTGCCACATATCGGGGATGCCGTAGCCATAAATGTTGTCGGGATACGCGGCGCGGTCGCCCCACTGACGCACTAAATCGATGAGCTCTTTGGCCGTCAAGCGGGGACAAGCCTGCCACAGACAAGCCACCATGCCGCACATCGTGGGCGCGGCAAAGGAGGTGCCGTTGGCTTGCCCTTGGTTGCCCGTGGTGCGTATCACCCAGCTCTCTTGCCCCACCGCCACCACGTCGGGCTTGGTGCGGCCGTCGGCCGTGTTGCCAATGGAAGAGAAGGGTGCCAACTTGCCGTTGACGTCTACCGCTCCCACGGTGAGCACATTCTCGGCGTCGCCCGGCGGGGTAATCTTCTTCCATGAACTCATGCCCTCGTTGCCCGCGCTGCACACCAACACCATGCCCTTGTCGGCCACACGCGCGGCTTGCCGCGACATGAGTGCCTGCCGGCCGTCCAAGTCGCGGTAGGTGTAGTTCCAAGTGGAATCGTCGAAGGCAAAGTAGCCCAAGGAGGTGTTGAGCACGTCCACGCCCACGCTGTCGGCAAACTCCACGGCGGCGGCCCAGTAGTCTTGCTCCACCAACTGTTCGGAGGCTTCGTCCTCGCTGCGCAGCAGCCAGTAAGCGGCTTCGGGGGCGGTGCCGATGTACTCGTAGGGACGGTTCACGGCCATGCAGGAGAGCACGCTAAGGCCGTGCGGGCTGGCGGCGAAGATGTCACCTGCGGGGTTCACGAAATCTTTCGTGCCAAGCACGCGCGCGCCTTGCAGCGCGGCGATGCAGTCGGCGTTGTGAAAACCCGCGTCTATCACGCCAATCGTCATGCCCGCACCCTTGAAACCGGCTTGGTGCAGCCGCTCGCCCCGGCTGATAGCTATCTGGGCGGTGGCAGCACCGTAGAGGGAGTCCGGATGGACCGTTGTCACGTTCTCCAAACTGTCGCGCGGGGCGGGCAGGGCGTCGGTTTTGGGAGCCGTCCATACTTTCAGGACGGCCGTCACAAAAGGGAGCGCGGCCACGCGGCCCACCGCGTCGGTGTCGTTGCACGAAACGGTGACGAAGTTCTGCCACTTGCCCGTAGCCACCACGTGGCAGCCGTGCCGTTCTATCTCTTCTATGTAGGGACGGCTCACGGGCAAGTCGGTGGAGTCCACGGCAATGCCTTGCCGGGCGCGGCGGTCAAGGGCTTTTTGCGAGAGGAAAGCTTCGGGGCGGTCGAGCGTGCAGGCGGTGCCTGCCTTGTCTCTTAAACTGATGCGGTACTTCAACGTGTCTTGTTGTGCCCGCGCGCCCACGGCAAGGAGCAGCGACAGGGCGATACACATTCCGGTCTTTTTCATGGAACTAAGTGTTGGTGATAATATATGTGCCGGGCAAACCGTCAGACAGGGTGCATACACACCTGCCTGAAAGCGCGCGCGCCGGCAGCCGGCCTTGCGGCCGACGGGCTAAAGTTACACAATTATCCGTTTGGGCAAGCCTTCCGATAAGGAAAAATCCGCTTAAAACTTCACCCTGCCTTGCAGTTGCAAGTCTACCTTGCGGGGGCTTGGTATCAAGTCGTCGCCGCTGCCGGTGGCATCGCGGCCGGTGTAGCGTGTCAGCCCCGCTTTGAGTTGCAGCATGAGCCACTTCAAGGGTTCATAGCGCGCCACGGCCGAGAGGCGCGCGCCGGTGCCTGAATAACTCGGGGTGGAGAAGGTGTAGAGCAGCCCCCGCTCGGAGACGTACACACGGCTGTCGTAGTCGCCGGTGGCAAAGAGGGTGGCTTGACAAGTAAGGGAGAGGCGGAAGGGGAAGGTGTAGGCCGCCATTCCGGTGAGCTGCCCGCCTTGCGAGGCTTTGCTTTGGATGAAGCGGGTGTAGTCGGCGGTGGCGCGCAGCAGCCACGCGCCGGGCGTGCATTGCAGCCGCCAGCGCAGCCGGTGCCGGTAGGTGGGCAGGATGACGCCGCCCGATGTGCCGGTAACGTCGCGCTCGCTCCGCTTGAAGCGGTAGCTTAGTTGCAGGGTAAGGTGGCGGCGCGGGGTGTAGGTGGATTGCAGCATGGCGTCGACCGTGCGGGAGGGCTTGCTCACCCTGTAACGCCACCACGGAAAGGAGACCAAATCGAGGGAGGCGAAGAGCCCGAGGCGTGCCAAAGGCGCCGCCTCCACCGCCATGTACCAGCCGTTTTCGTTTTGCACGCGGCTGCCCTCGCCGAAGGAGCGGGCGTAAAAAGCCCGGTAGTTGTGGGCGTAGTAACGGTGCAGCAGGCGCAGCTGCAAGCCGGTCACGGGGCGGTAATCCACGAGGTTGACAAGGGCGAAGCCTTGCTTGCCCATGGCGGCTTCGCCGCTCCACGTGAAGTGGCCGGCAAGCCAGCGGTAGTCCATGCCGAGGTTGTAGAAGTGGCTGCCGTGCAAGTTGTACCGGGCATAGCTTGTGAGCCGTGGCTGGTAGGGCAAGCTGAAGCAGTAAGCGAGTGCGGTGAGTCCCGCTTGGAAGCGGTTGCCTTCGTAGGCAAGGTGTGCGCCGGCGGCTTGCAGGGTGAAGGCGTGGCGTTTGCCGGCCTCGCCCGCGGTGCGGTGCAGGCCGGTCTGCATAATGGAGGTGACGGCCGTGTCGCCTTTCACCGTGCCGTCCATGGCGCGGCGCGAATAGAAAGCGGCGAGTTGCAGGCGGGGCAAAATCTCCACCGCCACGGCCGCGCCTTGCAGGTAATTGTACTCGTCTGTGGAGCTGTGCTTGCCGATGCCGCCTCCACGGAACTGTGTCAAGGCGTAGCTTTTGCCAAGGTGGAAGCCCATGTTCACCACCAAGCCCATGCCGTAGCCCAAGCGGTAGTTGCCCAAGGCCAAGGTTTTCAGCCTGCCCATGTCGCGCAGCAACAAATAGGGGCTGTAGTAGTCGTAGCCCCGCTTGTCGTGCAGGGCGAAAAAGGGTTCGCCGGCATCCTTCTCGGCGGTGAGGCCGGCTTGCAGGCGGTCGCCCGCATGGAAGCGGTAGCGCAGGGAGTGGTAGAAAGGATTACCTAAGTAGTGGCCCGTGGCATAGCCTTGGCGGGTGTAGAGGGGTATGTCGAGGCGGGCCATGGCTTCGTGTCGGCCTTGCTTCAACAGGGTTTTGAGGGAGGGCGCTCTATGTGTCTCTTCCACGGGACGCACGGTGACAAAAGGAAGCAGGCGCGCGATGGTGGCGCGGTCCATCTCCTCCACCAAGGAGAGTTCGTAAACGGTCTGCATGGGGCCGTGCAAGCGCAGGTAGGCAAGCAGACCGGCTATTTGGCGGTCGGCAAGGAAGGTGAAGCGCTGCAAGGCGGCGCGGCCGGCACGGTTCAAGTCCAAGGGCGATTGCAGCAGGTCGTCGAGCTCGGAGAGTTCCTCTTCCCAGTTGTAGCCCGACGCCTCGGTTGCTATTTCTTCCCACTCGTCTTCAAAGAGAGACAAGGCTTCTTCGGCCGTCCGGAGCGGGGCGGGGAGGGCTTGCAGGCTGTCGGGCGAAGTGCTTGGCCGGCGCCGCAAGGTGTCTGTTTGGGCGTGCGATTCCGTGGAAACGGCAAGCCACATCATGAGCGTGAAGAGGGAGGAAAAGGCGGGGAGGGCGCGGCGCGCGTTCCGCATCGGGGCGTTGGGTAGAGTAGCTTTTTGC
>JAJPYW010000142.1 GCA_021204715.1 Prevotellaceae bacterium | reverse complement strand
GAGCCAGTCGGGGCCGAAGCGCAAGCGGGCGGGCGCGGTGCAGGGATACATGTCGCGCGGCTGTGCCAACCGCATGGGGTCGAGGGTATAGAGCATCTGGTCGGCGTCGGTCACCTCGCTCATCAGGTCGCCGCTGCGCTCGTCGGTGGTCAGGTAGTAGTAGAAGCGGTTCCATGCCGCTTGGCTGATGCGTCCCTCCTTGGCGCCGCATCCCCAGTGGCTCACGTTGTGGCGGCTGCCCAACATGGCATTGGGGCCGATGTGGTAGACGTCGGTCTCGGTGGTGTGGCGCGTCATGGCTTCGGCCATCTTCCAGATGTCGGCGCGGCCGCTGCGCAGGAAGTTGTACCACAGCCACATGTTCGAGGCCAACTCGGTGTTGTCCCAAGCATAGCCGCCCACGTCGTAACGCCACTCGTGGCGCACGGGGTCGTAGGTGTGCATCACGTCGCCGTAGTTCCAGAAGCCGTACCACTTGTTCTGCTCGATGGCACTTTGGTAAAGGGAGATATAGGCGTCCAAGCGGTCTTCCACAATGCCGCGCATGGGGGTGCTGCGGTCGGGCAGGCTCCATACGCCGAAGGCTTCGCAATCGTGCAGATAGACGGGCTCGGCCATCAGGCGGGCAGTCTCGGCCACTTGTTGTGCCTTGGCCGCGAAGTCGGCCTTGCCTGCATAACCGCTCTGCGGAACAAGCGTCAGGGAAGTGGTGTGGGCAATGCCGTAAGGCGTGCTCATGCCCTCCTGCACATCCTCGTAGCTGGCTTCAAGGTCGTGGGCCACGTTGTCGTAGTGGCGCAAGTCCATGGGCTCGGCATCGGGACTCCACAGCCAAGCGGTGACGGTGGCGCAGTCGGTCTTCGCGCCGGATACTTCGAAAGCGGAAGGATAAGACTGCCAGAAGTCGCGCAGGGCGATGCCCATGCCGCCCGACACGTCACCTACAAAGGTATAACCGCCGGCGCGGGTGCCCGAGAAGGTGCCTATCCAAGGATTGTCGCTGTTGGCGCGCTTGCGTATGGAGAAGGCGTCGGCCGTGAGCTGGGAGAGACGGTAGCCGTCCCATGCGGCCCAATTGTCAATCAGGGAGCGGTTCTTGGCGTCGAACTCCTCGTAATCGGGGATGCGCACGCCCTGCATCTGCTGTTGTTGCAGGGTGTCGTCGCCGTTCAGGTTCAGCACGCGGCGCCCCACCAACGGCTTCACCGGCTCGCTCCACACGCCGCCGTCGGCGCACGAGAAGGCCACGTGGCGGTTATACAACGCCTCGCGGAAGGGCACGTCCAAACGCACGCCCAAGGAGCGGATGAAGTCTTTGTCTTGGTCGCCGTCGAAGATGAAGCTGTGCACCATCTCCACGCGCCCGCTGCCGGCATAAAAATAGAGACGCACCACAAAGGGCAGCCATTCACGGCCGTCGGCGCCTTTATGCACGCCTTCCAATTTTACCAACGCGCGGATGTTGCCGGCACGCTCCACGGTGGCTTTGGTGAGTTCGCTTGTATAGGAAACGAAGGTAACTTCGGTTACATCTTCATTGGCCGGCCGGCTTTGCGTGGTGCATACCAAGCGGGCGCGCTCGCCCACGCTCACGCCGTTATAGAGCAGTTTGTCTATCAAGTAGGCACCGCTGCGGGGGATGTAAGCGGTCAATACGCCCGTCTGAACGCAAATGTCGTTGTCGCTCTCGGTCACGGTGACGGTCTGCGCGGGGGCCGCGGCGGTGGTGCCGGCCGCCGCCTTGCGCAAGGTGAAGCGATCAGTCCCTCCGGGCACCACGCCGGCCACGGCGTTCCACTTCACGGAACCGTCGGGCCAGGCGGCCAATGTCCACGTCTCCACGGGCACTTCCTCACCGTCGGCAGTGAAGAGTTGCAGGGCGTCCTCAGGATAGACTTGCCCCTCGTCGAAAGGCACGCCGAAGCTCACGGTCTGCGGCAGGTCGGGCGTGTCGCCTATCCAGTGCAGGGGCACCTCGGAGACGCTCCAAGGCTTGCACTCGTAGCTGAAATTGGCAATGCGCGCGCGCGACTGCGTGGTGCGGAAGCCAAACCAGCCTTCCGTGTAAGGCTCGGCGTCGCGGAAGTCGACCAAGCGCTCGCCGTCGATGTAGTAGCTGATGTGGTGGTTCTCGTTGGTAATCTTGATGTGGTACCAGCGGTTGGGCTGCAGCAGGTGCGCCTCGTCGGTGTACTCTTTCAAGATGGCGGGACGCGCCGCCTCGTCGGTAATGCCCGCCTCGTTGCCGTCGTAGCGGCGGAAGCGGGTGGTGGTGTTGGAGTTGCCCCCATAACCTAAATAGTAAAGCTGCAGGGAGTAGCAGTTCACGAATACACCGCCGCGCCGGTCGGCACGCTGCATGATGTCGTCGGGCGACTGCGGGTCGGTAGCCATCCAGAAGCAGTTCAGGTCGCTCAGGCGGTCGGCGTCGGTCTCCTTCATGATGCAAGCGTCGTACTCGATGGTGACGCGGCCGGCCATCTTCTCTTGCCGCCACAAGGTGAGCCCTTTGGGAGCGACAATCTCGGCGGTGTCGCCCTCGATGAAGTTGACCTTGTAGTCGGGCGATTCCGATTCCACTTTCCAGTAAGTGGAGAAGTCGCGGGCGTTCAAGCCCGAAACGTTGTCCTGCGCCGTGGCGGTCAGGGAGCCTAACAGGAACAAAGACAAAAACAAGTTTCTCATGATGCTGATGGTTGTTTATGCGGGCCGCGCCGCGTCTCCTTTCTTTCCGCCTGCCCTTTGCCGATAGTGCAAGCGTCGGATAAAGGAGCGGGACGCGGCCCGGATGATTAATTAATTACAAACACGGAACTGTGTCAAAAGACACATTCCCTTCGGGGACATTGCTTGACCACCCCTCTAAACCTCCCCTCATAGGGGAGGCTTGGTCGGTCTGACGATCTCCGAATTGCGTCATTTTTTTAAGCTTTTGAGCTTTGACACACATTCATTGTTCACTTACTTCAAATAGTCCTTCAACGGGCAACCTGTGGCCTGCAAGCCCTCGGCGATGCTTTGCGCGTTCATGCGCGCGCCCGTCTTGGAGGTGTGCGTATGGTCGTGGTTGTAATACTCGGCCACTTTGAGCAAACCTTCCTCGTTGGCCATCTTCTGTATCTTGTCGCCCGATATTTGGTTGATGTCGATGTAGTAGGCCCCGGCCCTTTCAGCGGCTTCGCGCGTCCACTTGCCGAAGGTGTCGGTGTTGCGCTCAATCAGTCCGCCGTCGAACTTGTTGCGCGGCGTGTGGCTCATCACAATGGGAATGGCACCTTTCTCCTTGGCATCCATGATGAACTTGCGCAGGTACCAGCCGAAAGTATAGACCACTTCGTTTTTGTTGTTGGTCTCCATGCGGAACACCTTGCTCTCGTCGCCGCTGCCGGGCAGCTCGCCGCGCGCCTTGCCCACGTTGATGTCGCCCAAGTCGTTGTGACCGAACTGTATCAGCACGAAGTCGCCCGGCTGAAGTGCGTTGTACACCTTGTCCCAACGGCCTTCGTCCAAGAAGGTGCGCGCGCTGCGTCCGGCCATGGC
Source organism: Prevotellaceae bacterium (assembly GCA_021204715.1). Lineage (GTDB taxonomy): Bacteria > Bacteroidota > Bacteroidia > Bacteroidales > Bacteroidaceae > Bacteroides. The sequence continues at coordinate 343 of JAJPYW010000142.1, read as the reverse complement.
GTCGTTCTCAACGACAATCTTGTCGGAGTCGAACAGCTCGCTGATGACGCTTCCCCAGCCCCACATGCCGTTTTCGTCTTTATCTTCGTTCTTTACGGTGCTGTCGCCTATGGTGAAGAGCATGGGCAACCCCTCACGCCGTCCGGCACCGGTCACTTCATCTTTCTCCACCGGTTTCAAGTACTTGGCCAACGCCAAGCCTTTGTAGTTCCTTATGCCTTCAATGGCCGATTCACAATTCACCCGCGCGCCGAAGATGCTCGTGTGGATGCGGTCGATGTAGAACAGCGTCTTCACCTTCTCCTTGCCGAACTTCTCGAACTTGGTGGCCGATATGTCGTTC
>JAJPYW010000057.1 GCA_021204715.1 Prevotellaceae bacterium | reverse complement strand
AGCACGTGATTTGTAATCTCGGGGTCGTTGGTTCGAATCCGACAAGAGGCTCTTCCCATGACATCATTGCAATCGAGGCCGGCTTTGCCGGCCTCGCGTCTTATTGTCTTTTCCCCAAGACGGATGCTGGCGGAAAGTGGTAATTATATTTGAAGATTGGCTTGCGATAAGCCAATGAAATGCTTTTATGAGGGTGCAAAGATGTATTCATGAGGGTGAGTGGAATGTATTCATGAGGGTGAGTCGAATGTATTCATGAGGGTGAGTCGAATGTATTCGATAGGGTGAGTTGAATACATTCGATAGAATGAGCCGAATGTATTAATGGTTCCCTGTCGGATACATTCCACTCGCTCTGCCGGAGGTATCATGGCACAGAACCGGATATATGGCACCCGGCATCACCTTGCTTGTCCGCTCATAAAGGGTTTGCGGTGAAGGGCGATTTGTAAAGTTGTGCGACAAGCAGCACGGACACTTTCATGGCGGCGGTCGGCATAACTACCTTATACTATTTGGATTACATATCTTCCGCTTCGCGCGCCCCCATTTCATGTCATCACAATTTACCATTTTAACCGCAAATAGCGGCGTTTTTTTCCACCGCCCGCCCCCTCGCACGGATTTTTTCGACGCAGAGCGGCTTATATCAGCCCTGTTTTTCACCAAAAACGCGGCGTGCAAGCCATCCATCCTTTGAATTCCCTTTTAAGAAAAATATAGATTGTTTCCGCCGGGATTACTGTATGCAAGCGGCAGGAGGCAAGCCTTCGGCAGGCCGGGGAAAAGCAGGGGGCGGACGCCGCTTGGGATACGCAGAGAGGGCTTTTCTGCCATTCAAGGTTGGCAAAAAAGCGACCGCATACGGTACGTCGGGCAATTAATCTATATTAACCGTGCATCTTCCTTCCGTTATAAAAATCAAAAAAACAAGGCGGGAAAAGCGGCATGGGAAACATATCTGAAAGGTTGTGCGTAACTTTGCAGCCCGTTTGGAGATTCAGGGATTACTTGGACGGGAAGACGGAGATGATAAAGCATGATTAGGATAGGGATAGACGTAGGCTCGACAACGGCGAAGATGGTCGCCTTGAACGACAAGGATGAGCTCTTGTTTACACGGTATGAAAGGCATAATGCCCGCACCAAAGAGCTTATCGTCAAGTTGTTGCAAGAGCTTCAAGCGACCGTGGGCGATGAGGTGGCGAGCCTCGACATCACCGGTTCGGTGGGCATGGGCGTGGCCGAGAAATGTGCCCTTCCCTTCATTCAAGAGGTGGTGGCCGCCACGTATGCCATTCGCCGTTATTACCCTGCCACACGCTCCATGATCGACATTGGAGGCGAGGACGCCAAAGTGGTCTTCTTTCACAACGGACAGGCTTCCGACCTGCGCATGAACGGCAATTGTGCCGGCGGCACGGGTGCGTTCATCGACCAGATGGCCGTCATTCTCGGCGTGGATGTAGACGCTTTGGGCGAGCTTGCCTTGCGCGCCGACCGTGTCTATCCCATTGCTTCGCGCTGCGGCGTCTTCTGCAAGACGGATATCCAAAACTTGATTGCCAAGAACGTGAGCCGTGAGAACATCGCGGCCTCCATATTCCACGCGGTGACCGTGCAGACGGTGGTGACGCTGGCCCACGGTTGCGACATCGAGGTGCCCGTGCTGTTTTGCGGGGGCCCGCTCACCTTTATCCCGGCGCTGCGCAAGGCTTTTGTGGAGTACTTGGGACTGCGCGAAGCGGATGTCATACTGCCCCGGAAGGGCACGCTGCTGCCCGCTTTGGGCGCCGCGCTGGCTCCTGTCAAGGCGGACGCCGCCCGCCCGTTATCGCAGTTCACCGCCCTTGTGGAGAACGGTTTAAAACAGACTGCCGTGGCGCACACCCACTTGGCTCCTATCTTTAAGAACAAAGAGGATTACCGGGCGTGGCAGGCACGCATGTCGCGCTGTCACGTGGAGACGGCGCCGCTCGGCAAGGGGCGTCAGGAGATGCTGCTCGGCATCGATTCGGGTTCCACGACTACCAAGATTGTGGCCACCGACCTACAAGGCAGGCTGCTGTACAGCTTTTACCGGGCCAACGGGGGCAACCCTGTCGAGGCGGTGGAAGAGGGGCTGAACGGGCTCAGGGCGAAGTGCCTCGAGACGGACACGGAACCCATTGTCACGGGCAGCTGCTCCACCGGCTACGGGGAGGATTTGGTGAAGGCGGCCTTCCAACTCGACGGGGGCATTGTGGAGACCATCGCCCACCACATAGGGGCGCGCCATTTCAATCCGGAGGTGTCTTTCATACTCGACATCGGCGGGCAGGACATGAAGGCCATCTTCGTGACAGGCGGCGTGATTGACCGCATCGAAATAAACGAGGCCTGCTCGTCAGGTTGCGGTTCTTTCATAGAGACTTTTGCCAAGACATTGGGCTACACGGCCGGCGACTTCGCCACGGCCGCATGCCGCTCGGCGGCGCCTTGCGACCTTGGCACGCGCTGCACGGTATTCATGAATTCGAAAGTGAAGCAGGTGTTGCGCGAGGGGGCTACCTTGGACGACATCGCGGCCGGCCTTGCCTACTCGGTGGTGAAGAACTGCCTCTACAAGGTGCTCAAGCTGAAGGATACTTCGGTATTGGGAAAACATATCGTGGTGCAGGGCGGCACCATGCGCAACGACGCCATCGTGCGCGCCTTGGAGGAGCTTACGGGGGCGGAAGTGACACGCAGCGACATCCCCGAGCTGATGGGTGCCTACGGTTGCGCCCGCTATGCCGAGAGTCACCGGGGAAGGGCGGTGGCGCTCGACCAGATGATAGGCAAAGCCCGTTACAGCACGCGCTTCCTGCACTGCAAGGGGTGCGACAACCGCTGCTTGGTGGTGCGTTATCTCTTCCAAAATGGCAAGGCCTACTTCTCGGGCAACCGCTGCGAGAAGGTCTTCACCAACGGGGAGGCGAGCGCCGTGAAAGGGGTGAACGTGTACACGCGCAAGAACGAGTTGCTCTTCAACCGTAACAGCGACATCGAGCGTCCGCTGCTCACCGTGGGCATACCCCGCTGCTTGAACATGTACGAGGAGTATCCTTTCTGGCACACGCTGCTTACGGCGTGCGGCATCCGAGTCGTGCTCTCCGACCTCTCCAATTTCGCGCAGTACGAACAGTGCGCCCGCATGGTCATGTCCGACAATATCTGTTTCCCGGCCAAGTTGGTGCACAGCCATATCCAAGACTTGCTTACTAAAAAGGTGGACCGCATCTTCATGCCTTTCGTCATCTTCGAGAAGGGGAGCAAGGAACAGAACAGCTACAACTGCCCCATCGTGACGGGTTATGCCGAGGTGGTCAAAGGGGTGCAGGCCGACGGCGTGCCCGTGGACGCGCCCGCCATCACCTTCAAGGACCGCGGCTTGCTGCTGAAGCAGTGCCGGGCTTATCTGAAAGGGCTCGGCGTGGCCGACGCGGTCATTACGAAGGCTTTCGGCCAAGCGGAAGCGGCCATGGAAAGCTACGCGCGCGACCTGTCGGCCTATAATGAACAGCTGCTGCAAGAGGCGCGCGGGAAAGGCATGCTCACCGTGCTCTTGGCCGGCCGGCCTTACCATGCCGACATGCTGATACAGCACAAGGTGTCGGATCTTTTGGCCGGCATGGGCATACAGGTTGTCAGCGACGACATCGTCAGGGGAAAGGACATCACGGTGGAACAGGAGGTGCACTTCTTGGCACAGTGGGCCTATCCGAACCGTATATTGAAAGCGGCGCAGTGGTGTGCCGCCCAGGGCAGTGACGTGCAGTTCGTGGAGATGACCTCCTTCGGCTGCGGGCCCGACGCCTTCTTGACCGACGGCGTGCGCGACCTGCTGCTGCGCCACGGCAAGGCCTTGACGCTGCTGAAGATGGACGACATCAACAACATCGG
>JAJPYW010000027.1 GCA_021204715.1 Prevotellaceae bacterium | reverse complement strand
ACCGCCAGCACGAAGCGTTATTTTGAAATCAGCAAGACCATTACCCATTCGCCCATCCTCTCCTTGCGCGAAGGGAAGATTTCCCACTTCGACGACCTCTTCAAGAAGTATGCCGAAGAGATAGGTTGGGATTGGCGTCTGTTGGCCTCGCTGGCCTATACGGAATCCAATTTCGACACCACGGCTGTCTCATGGGCGGGTGCCCGCGGGCTGATGCAGCTCATGCCCGCCACGGCCAAAGCCATGGGAGTGCCTGCCGGAAAGGAGCACAACCCGGAAGAGAGCGTCAAGGCAGCCGTCAAGTACATAGCCATTACCATGAAGAGTTTCCGTTCCGTTCCCGCCGAAGAGCGCATGAATTTCGTGCTGGCCTCCTACAATTCAGGCATCGGACATGTGCAGGACGCCATGGCTTTGGCCGGGAAGTATGGCAAGGACAAATATGTGTGGCACGACAATGTAGAAAAGTTCATTCTCTTGGAAAGCAATGAAGAGTATTACACCGACTCCCTGTGCAAGAACGGCTATTTCCGCGGCATCGAGACCTACAACTTCGTGCGTGAGATTAAAGGCCGCTATGAGGATTACAAGCGGAAGATAAAATAGGAATGTCCGCGCGTCCTGCCTGTTCCAACGCCCGGCGCAATTGCTCCATGGCCCTTTCAAGCACGCAGCGCGGGGTGCCCACATTCATCCGCATGAACCCCTTGCCTTCGGCGCCGAAAGTCTCCCCGTCGTTCAACGCCAAGCGCGCCTTCTCCACGAAGAGACGCACCAATGCATCCTGTGGCAGCTGCAACGCGCGGCAATCCAACCACACCAAGAACGAGGCTTGGGGACGCAAGGGCTTGATTGCGGGCAAGTGGCGGGCGCAGTAGTCCATCACGTAATCGATGTTTCCTTCCACATAACGCAACATCGCCTTGCGCCACGCTTCTCCTTTACTGAAAGCGGCGATGGTAGCGATGGGAGCGAGGAGCTGCGGGTCGTTCATCTCGTTGGCACTTAACCAGTCGAAGAAGCGGTTGCGCAGGGTGGCGTCGGGCACAATGGCGTAGGAACTGACGATGCCCGCGATGTTGAACGTCTTGGAAGGCGCGCCGAAAGTGACGCTGCAAGCGGCCGCATGTGCAGAGACCGAGGCAAAGGGAATGTGCTTGTTCTCCCACAGTGCCATGTCGCAGTGTATTTCATCGGAGATGACTATGATGTCGCGGCGGTAGCAGAACTCGGCCAGCCGTGTCAACGTGTCCCGGCTCCACACAATACCTGCCGGATTGTGCGGATTGGAGAGTATCAGCATGCGGCATTTCTCGTCGGCTACGCGTTCCAACTGTTCGAAGTCCATGTGGTAGGAGCCGCCGGCGTTTTCAACAAGCGGGTTGTACACCACCTCGCGCTTGTTGGCAAGCGGCACCAAGCGGAAAGGATGGTACACGGGCGGTTGAATGATGACCTTCTCGTCCTTTTCGAGCAGTGCGTTCACAGCCATGCCTATGCCTTTGACGATGCCCGGAATGTAGGTAAGCCATTCGCGTTCCACCTGCCAACCGTGGTGCGTGGCTATCCAGTCGATGACCGTAGGCCAATAGGCCGCCGGTTCCATGGTATAACCGAACAACGAGTGGTCCAACCGGCGGCACAACGCCTCGGTAATGAAGGGCGGCGTCTCGAAGTCCATGTCGGCCACCCACAGCGGAATGAGGTCGGCGCGTCCGAAGCGTTCCAACAGACCGTCAGTTTTCAAGGCGTCCGTACCACGGCGGTCAATCACTTTGTCGAAATTGTAGCACTCCATTGCTATATGCCTGTTTGTTTCAATTACCGGTTGTTTCAATCACCCTTCGGGTGAAATCACTCTTTGGATTCAACCACCCTTCGGGTTCAATGAACAGGCGGCTTTTTACTGCCTGTCACTATTCCCGCTTTAACGGATGAAGCTCGTCCAAACGGGCGCTTCCGCTTGGGGAACGGCCACCTTCCCCGCTTCCAAGTTCTTGAGCAGCCAAGCCATGTTGCGTCCCAATGTGCGCATGGTCTGCATGCCTTCCAAGTCTTGCGTGGCTTCGCCGGCGTCACGGCCATGCACGCTGTTCCAGTATTGCGATGATACCACCGGCATGTTGCTGATGGTAAAATACTTGTTCAGCCTGTCGAACACGTTGCCGGCACCACCGCGGCGGCACACGGCCACGCAAGCCGCCGGTTTGTAAACCAAGTATGGCTTGCTGGAGAAGAAAAGCCTGTCGAGCAACGCGCAAAGCGAGCCGTTGGGCCCTGCGTAATAGGTGGGCGAGCCCACGACAAGCGCGTCGGCCTCCATGACCGCCGCCCTTACCTTATTATATAACTCATCTTGAAAGGCGCACCTGCCCGTCGCGTTACATTTGCCGCAAGCGATGCAACCTTGCACCGCCTTGGTGCCGATGGATATAATTTCGGTTTCCACGCCGTTCCCGTTCAGCGCTCCTGCCACTTCCGATAGGGCCAAGTAGGTGTTGCCGTGTGTATGCGGACTGCCATTAATCAATAATACCTTCATAATACCGTTTGTTTTTTCCTGCAAAGATAACAAGATAATCGGGAGTGCCGGCCTGAAAGCGGCGGTTTTAACATAGTTTTTTCTGTTTCTTACGATGCAAACAGCTAAGCGGGCAGCAGCAGGAGGAAGCTAAGCAAGATTGCCCGCCAAGAACTTCCGCATCACCGCAACCGGTATGCCGCGCCGAGCGGCATAGTCCTTCAACTGGTCTTCACCTATCCTTCCCACGGCAAAGTAGCGCGCGTCGGGATGGGCCAGCATCAAGCCGCACACTGAGGCATGCGGCTTCATGGCACCATGTTCTGTCAAGCTGATGCCCGCGGCCTTCATGTCGAGCAGACGGTCCATCAAGAAGTTCACCGATTGGTCGGGTAGGGAAGGATAACCCACTGCGGGGCGTATGCCTTGAAACTTCTCCTGCAACAGTTCAGGTATGGTCAACGCCTCGCCGGGCACGTAGCCCCAAGCCCTCTTGCGCACATATTCGTGCATCTTCTCGGTGGCGGCTTCGGCCAAGCGGTCGGCCAATGTCTGTACCAACAAGTGCTTGTAAGGATCTCCACTATAACGCGCCTCGCACGTGTCGTCTACCGAAGAAGCGAACAATCCCACCGTATCTAGTATGCCCGAAGAGAGCGGGCGCACGAAATCGCTCAAGCAGAGAAACGGTTCCCCTTCACGGCGCGCCGTCTGCTGCCGCAGCAAAGGAAAGCACACGCCTTCAAGCCACAAGTTGTCCCCTTCCGCGTTTGCCCGGCACAAGCGGAACAGACTGCGCGCGATGGTCTCCTTATCCATCGTTTCCAACATCTCCCTTGCCTCCCGGCCCAACGTCAACGCCTCTTCAGCCTTGGCACGCTTCTCATGGGCGAAAGCCGACAGCCATTGCAGCCGGCAAGCCTCGCAACCGTGCACGTTCACCGCCGTGGCATACTCGGGCGCGAAGCCCCAAGCATGGAAGAAGTAAATCCAGTTGATGTAAGGAACCACTTCATGGACTGCGTAAGTAAGGAGTGTGCTCATGATGCCGTTTCCATTCAACTCCCGTTCACTCGAAGCGCAACGCCTCTCCCCGATAGCTGTCGTCTACCTGCGTGCCGTCGTAAACAAGGTGTCCGTTGACAAACGTCTTCTCCACCTTCCAATGGAGTGTTGTCCCTTCCAACGGGCTCCAGCCACACTTGCTCCGCACGATGCCGGACGTCACTTGCCAAGGCGTATGGGGGCGCACCAATACCAAGTCGGCGCGGTATCCTTTCCGTAAATATCCACGTCCTTCAATGCCGAAGAGCTTGGCCGGCGCGTGGCACATCTTCCGCACCACGGTCGCTATCGTGAATACGCCTTGGTCGGTGAGTTCCAACAGGACCGGCAGCGAGAAGTG
>JAJPYW010000283.1:2697-3928 GCA_021204715.1 Prevotellaceae bacterium | reverse complement strand
TGGCTACCAACACGCTGAACATATTACCGAAGTTGGAGCTGGCGGTCATCTTCACATACTTGATGATGTTGCCGAAGGTGCTACGGCCTTCAATAACACCGTTCTCCAATACCATGAGGTCTTTTTCGAGCAAGATGATATCGGCGGACTCTTTGGCGATGTCCACGGCGGTATCTACCGATATACCTATATCGGATTCACGCAGGGCGGCGGCGTCGTTGATACCGTCACCGAGGAAGCCGACGGTGTTGCTGAGCTTTTGCAGGAGCTGGATGATCTCCACTTTCTGAATCGGGGTGAGCTTGGCGAAGATGTTGCCGTCGTGTACGGCTTGGAGCTTCTCGTCGTCGGTCATCTTGGCGAAGACGGGGCCGGAAACGGCGTGGTCTACATTGATGCCCACCTGACGGGAGATGGTCTTTACCACGGCGTCGTTATCGCCGGAGAGTACCTTCACTTCGATACCGTGTTCGTGCAGCTGCTTGATGGCTTGTGCGGCCGATTCTTTGGGAGGATCGAGGAAGGCGAGGTAACCTATCAATACCATGTCGCACTCGTCTTCTACGGCGAAGTCGTTCTCCTTGCTCAGGAAGCTCTTGTGGGCCAAGGCCAATACACGCATTCCCTGCAAGTTCATCTCGTTGACGATTTGCTGGGCTTTCTCCTTGATCTTGCCGGTGAGCGGCAGCACTTCACCGTTGATTTCCATGTGGGAGCAGATGCTCAACATCTCTTCCACGGCACCCTTGGTGATGATTTGACGCTTGCCGTTGTTGTCTTCTACCACAACGGAGAGGCGGCGGCGGGTGAAGTCGAAGGGAATCTCGTCTACCTTCTTATAGGTCTCGCTGAGGTGCTCCAGCTGCAACTCCTTGACGTGCGTCAGAATGGCGCGGTCCATCAAGTTCTTCAAACCGGTTTGGAAGAAGCTGTTGAAGTAGGCGTGGCGCAGGATGCGGTTGTCTTTGTCTTCGGAACCGTCGGCATTGATGTGCTTCTCCAACACGATGTGGTCGCGGGTGAGCGTACCGGTCTTGTCGGTACAAAGCACGTTCATGGCGCCGAAGTTCTGGATGGAGTTCAAGTCTTTTACAATGGTCTTCTTGCGCGACATGGCCACGGCACCTTTCGACAAGTTGGCCGATACAATCATAGGCAACATCTCGGGCGTCAGACCTACGGCGATGGATACACCGAAGATGAAGGCTTCCATCCAGTCGCCCTTGGTGAT